>JBIKPB010000010.1:0-16714 GCA_044357705.1 Formosimonas sp.
AAAACAAAAAAGGCAAGCCCCGCTTGCCTTTTTGTTAAATATTACTGATTAATGGATATCTTTCCAGTAATTTTTACTGAGTCGCCATGCAAATGCAAACAAAACGAACAAGAACACCAAAACACCATAACCGATCATCTTGCGTTTGGTTTGATCAGGCTCTGAAGCCCAAACCAAGAAATTCACTACATCGTTAGCTGTTTTATCAAAGATCTCAGGATCTTGCTTACCTTTGGTGGTCAGTACCAGATCTTCATGCGTGCGGTGAGCAGCTTCTTTCTTTTTGCCTTCCTCCGACAGCTCTTGTATGCCTTGCTCTTGCCACAATGCGTGCGGCATACCAACGTTTTCAAAATAAAGATTATTCCAGCCGGTTGGGCGATTGTCATCTTTATAAAACCCCGTCAAGTACGAATAAATCCAATCAGGCTTTTTAGCAGCAGCCTCTAATGACAAATCAGGAGGTACAACACCAAACCATTGCTTGGCATCAGTAGGACGCATCGACACGTGCATGGTTTCGCCAATTTTGTCTGCCGTAGTCAGCATGTTTTGGCGAATGTCATCCTCTGACATACCGAGTTTGGTCAACTGGTTGTAACGCACCATCGACAAACCATGGCAGCTCAAGCAATAGTCGCGAAATACTGCAGCGCCATGCTGGAGCGATACTTTGTCGGTAACATCGATTTTCGCTTGACGCGTTTCGGCACCCGCATGAGGAACAAAAAACATCAGATTCACAATTCCCGCCACGGCAATCGCAAACAAACCATAAAACGAACCCATCATGGTTTTGCGCACGCCTTTTTTCGCCGCCAATTGCAAACCGGCAAGGAAAAACAAAGCGTAAGCTACTGCACCGACGATCGCAATAGAGGCAAAGCCAAAGTCGTGGGTAATTTTATAGCCCGCGTAAGCACTGCCCAAAACGCCCACGGCAATCGCTGCCATATAAATGTTTTTGCTGCGTGGGTTGTCCGACTTGGTGCTGCCATTACCATGCGCGAGCATGTAAACGGTGGCGCCGATCAGTGCAAAAATGAAGCCACCGACACCCAGATAAACCACAAGCGGAAAGTATTTAGTTAACATATTTGAGCCTCTACTTAGTGCGGTTTGAAAGTGACACGTTCAGGTACGGGTTGGAAATCTTGCTTGTCCGCATCATCCACATCAAACTTGCCAATCGACGACCACCAAGGCATCAAGAACAAGTAACCAAAATAAAATAATGTACAGGCTTGTGAAATAAAACCGCCGGTTTCAGAAGTCACCGCCACGCCCAAATAACCGAGAATCGCAAAGTTGACCACGAAGCACATCAGCAAACCGAAGTGCCATCTTGGACGATAGCGCATGGACTTAACCGGCGAGCGATCCAACCAAGGCAAGAAAAACAGAGTGATAATCGCCGCACCCATGACTAAAACGCCCCAAAATTTGGATTCGGTGATGAACATGAATGCCGACAAACCAATCGCACCCAACACAATCATACGCTTGGCTTTATCTGACATGCGACCACGCACAAATGCCATACCTGCCGCCAGCAAAATCAACGCAATAAACGTGTATTTCATCGGATCCGTCACCGCACGCAACATTGAGTAAAACGGGGTGAAATACCAAACCGGCGCAATGTGGTTCGGTGTTTTGAACGGATCGGCTTGCAAATAGTTATTAAACTCGAGGAAATAACCGCCCATTGTCGGCGCGAAAAATACGATTGAGAAGAACACAATCATAAAACCGACGATTCCGACAAAATCATGTACCGAATAGTAAGGATGGAATGGAATGCCGTCTAATGGAATGCCTTTGTCATTCTTGAACTTTTTGATTTCAACGCCATCCGGATTATTCGAGCCCACCTCATGCAAAGCAATAATATGTGCAACCACCAAACCGAGCAAAACCAAAGGCACCGCAATCACGTGCAATGCAAAGAAACGGTTCAACGTTGCATCACCCACAACATAATCACCGCGGATGAAAATCGACAAATCCTGACCAATCAAAGGAATCGCTGAGAACAGATTCACAATCACCTGTGCACCCCAAAACGACATTTGACCCCAAGGGAGCAAGTAGCCCATAAATGCTTCAGCCATCAAGGCCAAGAAAATCAAGCAGCCGAAAATCCAGATCAATTCACGTGGTTTTTTATATGAGCCGTACAACAAACCGCGGAACATGTGCATGTAAACCACGACGAAAAACATCGATGCGCCGGTTGAATGCATCAGGCGGATGTACTTACCGCCCGGAACTTCGCGCATGATGTACTCAATACTGGCAAATGCGATTGGAATGCCTGCTGCATTTAAAGTCGCATCGGGCTTGTAGTTCATGACGAGGAAAATACCGGTGACAATTTGAATCACCAATACGACCATCGACAAAACGCCGAAAATGTACCAAAAGTTAAAGTTTTTTGGCGCATAGTACTCAGACATGTGCTCTTTGTACATCTTCGAAAGCGGGAAGCGCGCATCAATCCAGCCTAAAACGCCTTGAGACTCAGAGTTGTGGTGTTGATCAGCCATTTTTATGCTTCGCCTTTCTCATCTTTACCAATAACGATTTTGGTGGGTGACAAAAACATATACGGCGGTACGTCAAGGTTCACTGGTGCAGGTTTATTCTTAAACACACGACCGGCGAGGTCAAACTGCGAACCGTGGCAAGGACATAAATAACCGCCCGGCCAGTTGTCGGGTTGAGCGCCACCCGGTTTGAGCTTGAGCTCTGGCGAGCAGCCCAAATGGGTACACACGCCGACCATCACCATCACGTCTTTATGATCGGCACGGCAACGAAACTCATTATTACAATACTCGGGTAGAGGCATCGTAAACGGCTTTTCTGATTTTGGATCAGCGAGCATATCGTCGATTTTACTTAATTGTGCAGTCATTTCCTCAGTGCGGCGTAAAATCCATACCGGCTTGCCGCGCCATTCAGCGACTTTTTGCTCACCAGGCTTGATGTCCGAAATATCGATTTCGACAGGTGCGCCAGCGGCTTTGGCTTTTTCGGAAGGTGCGAAACTACTGACCAATGGTGCAGCAAAAGCCGCAGCGCCTAGTGCGCCAACACCGCCCGTTGCGATGAGCAAGTTGCGGCGTTCTTTATCCATCGGTTTTTGATCGTGTTGATCGCTCATGATTGAGCCCTTTTGAGTTGATTGAATCCATTTTTCATACAGAATCCGCGCAAAGCGCAGTCCTAATAACCCTACTATTGTATCGTAAAGTACTGTTTGCGCAAAATCCTTTTTAGCAGCGCCATTGAAAGGATGGGTCTATTATCGTCAATAAATCAATGGGTTCACTAAAAACTAGCCCAACAACTCGAAACAAGCGATTTATTTTCACAGTCCATCCTGACTGCACAAAACACGGTGGATCAGCTATAATGGCAACCCGTTCAGTACATTTAAAACATTCGGCAATCAAAAGGAGAGAATATGTGGAAAGAATTTAAAGAATTTGCCCTCAAGGGACAAGTGTTAAGCCTAGCTGTTGGTGTCATTATCGGTGCGGGTATGGGCAAAATTGTCGACTCAGTGGTCAAAGATTTAATCATGCCGCTCATCGGTGCTTTATTAGGCGGTAAAGTAGACTTCAGCAATATGTTTGTGGTGCTTGGCGACACACCCGCAGGTGTTGCGCCCACATATGAGGCGTTGACCAAAGCGGGTGTGCCTGTATTTGCTTACGGCAATTTCATTACCACTTTAATCAACTTTATTTTGTTGGCATTTGCAGTATTTTTGATTGTCAAGGCAGCCAATAAAGTGAGCAAAGCTCCTGAAGCACCGGTAGAGCCGACAGAAGACATTCTGTTGTTACGTGAAATCCGCGATGGCTTGAAAAAATAATTCAACCGTTACATCACCACACAAAAAACGGATGAGCATGCTCATCCGTTTTTATCATTCAAACAGCCTGTAAAATCAGCTTAGTTTTTCTTTTTAGCACAAAAGCCTGAGTGCGCTGCCAAAATAAACAATCCGCCGGCAATCGCAATGTTTTTAAAGAAGCTGGTTTGTTGCGCAGGATCCGCCCAGAACTGATGAAAACCAAACGCCGCAGCAACGGTAAACACGCCCAAAATCAAAGCCGCCCAATGGGTTTTAAAACCAAACACAATCGCCAAAGGTGCCAATAACTCAACGACGATCGCAATCGCAGCCGCCAATGTCGGCATCGGCAAACCCGCCGACGTAATATAACCGACCGTGCCCGCAAAGCCTGTGATTTTGCTAACTGCAGCGGGAACAAACAAAACAGCGATCATCAGACGACCAATCAGATCTAAAGGATTTTTAGTGATATTCATATTCTTCTTTCAATAAAGTTAATCAGCGGATGACATGCATCACGTAGACATTCTAACCCCCTTAAGGGCATAAATAAACCTGCGGTACTGGCAAAGACTATCTCATAATTGAGAAAATACAACAACAGATGAATCCTACACCATTTATTTCGGTGTCGTGACCAGGCCGACTTTGCTCAAGCCGGCGTTTTGTACCGCAGCCATCACCTGTGCGACATATTCATAGGGCGTCGCTTTATCGGCACGGACATGCAAAACCGTTTTATCATCCGACACTGCCGCTGCCTCAGCCACTTGTGCCAACGCGGCTTCATCCATCACCTGATCGTTCCAAGTTAACACACCATTCGCATCAATCACGATATTCACGTCTTTGACTGTAGCATTCTGTGGTTGCGTCGTCGCTTGCGGCAGGTCAATTTTGACTGCATGCTGCAAAATCGGCATGGCGACAATAAAGATAATCAACAACACCAACATCACATCAACGAGCGGCGGCATGTTGATTTCGCTCATCAGCTCTTCGCTGTCATTTGAAGTTTGAAATGCCATATTATGCCGCCGTTTTTTCTGAACTGATTTGCGCACCACTGCCCGTATTAATACGCGATCCAGTAATGAAATAAGCATGCAAATCATGTGCAAAGTTGTTCAACTTTGCCATCACGCCTTTGGTACTGCGCAGCAATGTGTTGTAACCCAAAACAGCAGGGATCGCCACCGCCAAGCCAAACGCGGTCATGATAAGTGCTTCACCCACGGGCCCTGCCACTTGATCAATACCTGCTTGACCCGTTGTGCCAATGTTCAACAAGGCATGGTAAATCCCCCACACCGTACCGAACAAACCGACGAACGGTGCAGTAGAGCCAATTGATGCAAGCACCGACAAGCCACTGTTCAAACGTGCGGAGCTATTATCGAGCGAACGACGCAAACAACTTGAGAGCCACTCGCTGACATTCAAGGCGCCATGCAAATCATCACGGCTGGTCTCGTGATGTTGCACAGCGTTCAATCCATCTTGCGCCAACTCACGAAACGGGTTGGCTTCAGAAGTGTTGCCCAGCAACGCCACACCTTCTGCCAAGTTTTTACTGTGCCAAAACTGGTTGCTGGCGATATTCGCTTGGCGACGTGTCGTCCACAAACGCCAAGATTTAAAAATCATCACCGTCCATGAGACCACCGACATGATGAGCAAAACAATCGCAATGAAATGCGTGATCGCATCACCTTGCGCCCAAAAATGTGAAAAACCGTAATTTGTTGCATTCATAAAAACTCCATTAAAAAACTCATCAAATCATTTTTAAAAATAACTGCATATTTCAATATGATCTATTAAGACATACTAGCTAAAAATAGTAGTAAGTAATCGGACTCAGTCGTTTGCTTTAATAAGCGCCGTCAACCTCGCTGACGTACCATCGCATTGAACGCCGGTTTTAAAAAATCGTAATCGTGCTTGTACCATGCGTTCAACCCACACATCTAATGCAGCATCTCCTGTAGTGCCAACTAAACTCACTGAAGCAGGACGTGCGCTTGCATTTCTACGCACATCAACAGATACGAGCTTATCTGCGCGAACAGCCATCTGTGGATTGAGTACCAACTTTAAAGCCTTACCACATTCAGATGCTGACGCTTTGGTCTGAGTGGGTTTGGTAGTAGCCTCGGTTGCTGCTGGCGTACTCTTTGTTGTTTGCTCTGGCATTGTGGATGAAGCTGTTGCTGAACTAGTTTGCTGAGGCTTTGACGTTGCAGGCTTTTGAACGGTCTCCTTGATCTCGGCATCATTGTTCACCCGACGCGCTTGTTGCGGCTGCGATGTGACTTTTTCTTGCTGACGCTTGATCACTTTGGGGGATGATGGAATCGCTGTCGGCACCGGATTATCCGGCGTGACTTGCTCCAGCACGACTTGCGTTTCAACAAACTCAATTGGTGGCGGCGTATTCACTGCCATATTCACCAACGTCCAGATCAATGCCGCATGTGCGCTCAACACGCCTACGACAATTGCAACTTTGCGACGGTTAATTTTTGGCCATTCGCTATGCGAGCGCAAAGCAGGAACCACATACGCCACATCCGTTAAATACCTAAAGGGCTTCATGATGAGATTCCTAAAAAGTTGAGTCTCGATTTGTTTGAAGCAACAAATATTTTGTACGGGAAAACCGCACAAAACATAAGACCACCCCAACTAAAATCAATACGTCCATCAGCAAAAATACCTCATTCGATTATGAGCCCAAACCCTCAGGTTTCAGCCCACATTCTCAATAAATTATGATAACAACCGGTCAAACGCACCAAGGCAGCACCATCTTCGGCTTCACCTGCAGCTTCCATCATGGCGCGCAAATTGACAATCGAAACATCAAGGTCAAACAAAATGCGCCGTTGTTCGGTCGAGCGCACTATGCTTTCCAGCCAGGTAAACATACAAATCCGCGAACCGCTGGTCACCGCTTCGACACGATGCACGGACGACGACGGATACACAATCATGTCACCCGCTGCGAGTTTGATGCGTTGTGTACCAAAACCGTCTTCCATGACCAACTCACCGCCTTTGTACTCATGCGGCTCGGTGAGAAAAAGCGTCATCGATAAATCCGTGCGCACCCATTCCGGATGCGCTTTACCGCGAATCGCATTGTCAATATGATTGCCAAACGAATTCGCCGCCCCGTCGTAACGGTTGAACAGTGGCGGATAGATTTTTTTCGGCAAAGCCGCGCTGAAAAACAACGCATTGCGTTTCAAAGCGGTCAAAACAACATTACGCGCCTCAATACTGGCAGGTAAGTCCTCCGGCAATTGGCGATTGTTTTTAACTTGCCTTGATTGTGTACCTGCGGTAATCGCACCATCCGCCCATGCAGCGGCTTCCACTGTTTTACGACAAAAAGCGAGCTCATCAAGATCAAGGACTTGCGGAATATGAAGCAGCATAAAATACCAACGAATACCAATGTTCAGTCAACAGTCAAAATTCCCTCAGTTCGCCAAGGGCGTTTTTGACTCAGAATCCAAATACTCATACGAATATTAATCGTTTGGTTGAATGGTTAAAACTTCGCAGTCAAACTCAACTCAAACGCACGAGGCGTACCGGGGGTCACATTGCCTTGATACACCCCTTCGTAGTACTTGCGGTTGAGCAAATTCTTCACATTGAGCTTCACACCCAACCATTTGTTGACATTATACTCAACCAACGCATCCACTCGCGTGTAGCCACCAACCAAGACACTTTCGGTATCGTTAGCGTAACGTTTACCGACGTACTCAATCCCCGCACCGACCTTAAAGCCATACGGCAATTTGTAGGTTGTCCACAAACTTGCACTTGATTTCGGCGTATTGCGCGGCGTCATGCCTTGTGTATTGGCCGCCGTACCCGCAGCTTTGTCAATTTTGGCGCGCATGTACGCGTAATTGAAAAACACATCCCATTTGTCGGTGATCCGACCGGTCACTTCCAACTCCCATGCATCGGTGTGGCGCTTGCCTGACAATAAGTACACATCAGGATCTGCCAAATCAGTATTGCGTTCATTGGTTTTTTCAGAACGTGACAATGATGTGCGAACCGCTAACTTATTGTTGAACAAATTCCACTTCGCACCGATTTCCATGTTGCGGGTTTTTTCAGGATCCGTATTGGCCAAGCGATCATCCAATTGATAGGCCTCAGCAGTCGAGTTAAAGCCCGTGCTGTATGACAGGTAGTAAGTTGAATTGTCATTCGGCTGATACAGCAAGCCGGCGCGACCGCTGAATGCACCGACATTCATGTGCAAATCACCACCCGTGCTGCGCGTGTAATCCGCTTTGAGATGATCGTAGCGCAAACCAGCCAAAACCTTCCACTTGGGAATAAACTCAACCGTGTCTTGCAAATACAAACCATAGCTGGTCGCTTTGTACGCGTTCGGTGCTGTACGCGTCCAGTTGGTGTAATAACGACTCGGTAATGCCGGATTGGTATTATCACTGCCGATCGTGGTTGCAGGGTTGGGCACTGCAGTATTGGTATTGTTCCAACGATTTGAAGTCTCACGCATCAACTCGACACCTGCCAACAACTCGTGCTTGACAGAACCCTTCTCAAAATTGGTGTTGAAATCCGTTTGCCACGTGGCTTGATGCTCTTTCGCACCACGTGCTTGACGTTGACGATTGACCGGCGTTTTGTCATTAATTGTGGCTGAAGTCCAGCTACCAATCAAACGCGGCGCGACCGCATTTAAATCGCGGTGATAACGTGCATCACGCAAGGTGGTTTTGATGCTTGAATCATTGCTGAACAAATGCGCATAGCTGACCGTCGCAATGCCGGTTTTGTTGTTTTCGTAATTGGCGTTGCTCATACCGTAAAAACGCTCAATCGGTACATCCACCGGACGACTCACACCGTCCACACCTCGGACATACGGCACACCAAAGTCAGGAATGTTGTTTTCTTTGAGGTAGTAATACGACAACGTTACTTCGTCTTCCGTACCCGAACCAATCGTCAAAGTCGGGGCAAAGCCCCAACGGCGGCTTTTGACACCGTCACGGAATGAATCGGCATCGGTGCTCATCGCATTGATGCGCAGAGCCACATTGTCGGTGATGGCTTTGTTGAAATCTACCGTTCCGCGCTTGTAATTGTTCGAACCACCGGTCAGGTTGATTTCGGTGCTGTCGACAGGCTTGGCGATTTTGCTCACTTGATTGATCACACCACCCGTTGAACCGCGGCCAAACAGCATGGAAGATGCGCCTTTGAGTACGTCGATCTGCTCCAAGTTAAAAGTTTCGCGATTGTATTGCGCATAATCGCGAATGTTATCCAAATACAAATCACCCACGGCCGAATAACCGCGCATATTGATGTTGTCACCGATTCGTCCACCCTCACCGGCATTGAACGTAATCCCTGCAACGTTGCGCAACGCTTCTTTCAGCGTATCAGCATTTTTGTCCTTGATGAGCTGCTCAGTGACAACCGTAACGGCTTGTGGAATGTCTTTGAGCGCCTGATCGGTTTTACCCACACGGGTTTTATCAGCTTTAAAGCCGATTTGTTCATGCGTTTTAATGCCCTCAATCACGATGGTCGGTGCCGCTGCAGCATCGGTATCCTGCGCCCACACCGAATGACTCGCCATGCCCATGGTCAGTGCCACACCCGTAAGTGCAGCTTTAGTCACTTGTTGGCGAGGTGACTTGTGTTTGTTTGTTTTCATATCGCCCTAAAGATTTATTGAATTTACAAATGATAATGATTAGCATTAACATAACTTTACGCGATAATGTTTTGCAACGCAACATGATTTTGTATGAATCGTAGATTCTTTAAACATTGTCACCAAACAATGTCTCGTGAAAGTCGAATGACGGCAGTTAAGTAAACACTTCTGTAAAAAATTTATGAAGCACTCGGATTTAAAATATCTTTACCGATGTGCAAAAAGCCTTTCACAGCCACAGTAATGACCAAACACCACAAATAGAGTCCTTTCATGACTCCGTCATCAATCCTCAACGTATATTCGTAGATTGTTGAGTGAATGCGGGTCAATACTCCCCATAAAAAGCCCATGTTGTCAGCGCATCGTCAGTTATGGTGCGCACAATTAGGCACACAAAATTATAAAACCACCTTTTTAGGAGACACCATGGATTCCCACATCTATCCACCCCCGAGCGCCATGAGCACCCATGCGGCAATCCCCTCAATGGCGGATTACGACGCATTGTGCGCTGAAGCCCACACGGATTACGAAGGCTTTTGGGCGCGCTTGGCGCGTGAAAATCTGGATTGGCACACGCCATTCACCGAGGTGTTGGATGAATCCAATCCACCGTTTTATCGCTGGTTTGCCGACGGCACTTTAAACGCATCGTACAATTGCTTGGATCGGCATGTAAATAATGGTCGCGGCGATCGGGTAGCGATTCGTTTTGAGTCCGACAGTGGCGAAGTGACTTTAGTGACCTATGCGGAGCTGCTCGCACAAGTCTGCCGCATGGCTAACGCATTGCAAAGTTGCGGCATTGTCAAAGGTGATCGGGTCATGATTTATATGCCAATGTCGGTGGAGGGCATTGTGGCGATGCAAGCCTGCGCCCGCATCGGCGCGATTCACAGCGTGGTGTTTGGCGGTTTTTCGGCCAAGTCACTGTACGATCGCATCATCGACGTCGGTGCGGCGATGATCATCACTGCGGATGAACAACGACGTGGCGGCAAAAATTTGCCGCTCAAAGCAACGGTTGATGAAGCACTGACTTTGGGCGACACCTCGTCGGTACACACGGTTCTGGTTCATCAACGCACCCACGGCGCGATCACCAGCAATGACCGCGATGTTTTACTCGAACCCTTGCTCGACATCCAATCGAACTCATGCCAGCCCGTTTGGGTTGAGGCGGAACATCCTTTATTCATCCTTTATACATCGGGCTCAACCGGTGCACCCAAAGGTATTGTGCACAGCACGGGCGGCTATATGCTGTGGGCGACGCAGACGATGAAATGGTCGTTTGACATCAAAGATTCGGATATTTTTTGGTGCACAGCTGACATCGGCTGGATTACCGGACACACCTATGTGTGTTATGGCCCGTTATCGGCAGGTGCGACGCAAATTGTGTTTGAAGGGATTCCAACGTACCCCGATGCTGCTCGCTTTTGGCAAATGATCGAGAGACACCGTTGCACGATTTTTTACACTGCACCAACGGCGATTCGTGCGTTGATCAAAGCGGCTGAAATGGATGAGAAAGTACATCCATCGCGCTACGATTTATCATCATTGCGTCTGCTCGGTTCAGTCGGTGAGCCGATCAACCCTGAAGCATGGTTGTGGTATCACAAACACATCGGCGGCGAGCGCTGTCCGATTGCCGATACGTTTTGGCAGACGGAAACGGGCGGCCATGTGATCTCACCGATGCCGGGTGCAACACCTTTGGTACCGGGCTCGTGCACGTTACCATTACCCGGAATCCAAGCCGTGATTGTCGATGAACACGGTGCAGAAATCGAGCACGGGCAGGGCGGTTTGTTGGTCATCAAACGCCCTTGGCCGTCAATGCTGCGCACGATTTGGGGTAACCCTGAGCGTTATCAAACCAGCTACTTTCCAGCCGAGTTAGGCGGTACGCTTTATCTCGCGGGCGATGGGGCGATGCGCAATGCCAACACGTGTTACTTCCAAATTACGGGCCGGATTGACGACGTACTCAACGTCTCCGGTCACCGTCTGGGTACAGCTGAGATCGAGTCGGCATTCGTCGCGCATCCGCTGGTCGCCGAAGCTGCGATTGTCGGTGCACCCGATGAGGTGACGGGTGAGGCCATCGTTGCTTTCGTCGTACTCAAACGCACCTTGCCCGAAGGTGATGAAGCACGTGCAATTGCCAACGAGTTGCGGGAATGGGTGCGTAAAGAAATCGGCCCGATCGCCAAACCACGAGAAATCCGCTTTGGTGATAATTTACCAAAAACCCGCTCGGGCAAAATCATGCGCCGTTTGCTGCGAGTCTTGGCGCGCGGTGAGGAAATCACGCAGGACATCTCGACATTGGAAAACCCTGCAATTTTGGAGCAACTCAAACGCCATTTATAGTATATATACGATTGAAGTGAATTTTATTCAAATCAATATTGCTGCACAACGGAAAAGCGAAGAATCCGCAATAAAGGGCGCTCATTACCGTTGTGCATTTTTATTGTGCAACGGCACAATAATCAATCAACTCATACTCTTGCAATCTGATTTCATTTGTTTTACTGTAGTTGCCACGGGTGTATGTTTCCATGTTTTCACACGCGATACTCGCCGCTTGATCATCATTGATGCGGCACATGTGCAACAGATAACAGATTTTGGTTGAACTCAAGGAGATTTCTATGAAACAAACTCAATTATTAACGGCTTTATATCTGACTGCAGGTGTTTTTACCCTAAGTGCGTGCGGCGGTGACAAACCCGCTGATGCACCCAAACCGGCCGCTGATGCCAGCAAACCGGCCGATACAGCACCGCCACCAATGATTGACACGATCAAAAAAATCAAAGACACCGGTAAGGTGGTCTTGGGCAACCGTGAATCTTCGATTCCACATTCCTATCTGGTTGATGGCAAGCCCGTCGGTTATTCGATGGATGTCTGCTCCGCAATTGTCGCTGAGCTGAAAAAAGAATTGAAAATGCCTGACTTGAAAGTCGAATACAAATCGGTGACTTCATCCACGCGCATTCCAGAAATTCAAGCAGCTAACATTGACATGGAGTGCGGTACTACCACCAACAGCAAAAAACGCCAAGAGCAGGTCGGATTCTCGATCAATCACTACGTGACCGAAGTGCGTATGGTGGTTAAAAAAGGCTCAAACATCAAGAGCATCAAGGATCTTGACGGTAAAGCCGTGGTCACCACGACCGGTACAACCTCAGACAAGTACATCAAACAAGGCGAGCAATCCAGCCAAGTCAATGTGACCAATGTCTTTGGTAAGGATCATGCTGACTCATTTGCACAAGTGGAGTCCGGCGCGGCGGTCGCATTCTTTATGGATGACAACATTTTGGCCGGCTTGATTGCCAATGCGAAGAATCCGAATGATTTTGAAATCGTCGGCCCAATTTTATCGACCGAGCCTTATGGCATTATGCTCAACAAAGGGGACACAGCGATGAAAAAAATCGCGGATACCGCAGTGTTGAACATGATCAAATCGGGTGAGATGGAAAAATCATATAAAAAATGGTTCCAATCACCGATTCCACCAAAAAATGTCAACATGAACTGGAAAATGAACGACTCGATGAAAAAAGCTTTGGCTGAGCCATCTGACGTCGGTATTTAAATCCAAAAACTGAAAGCAGTGGCGCACAGAATCATTTTTGTGCGCCATTTTTTTCAACACAACGTTATGACTCGACGGCTTGATCGTATGTTTGCAATGTCTTTTATACGATGCCACAACAGCCGAATGCTTTTTAAGTGTGTGCATGGGGGTCAATATGGCACAAAACGATTGGGGCGTATTTTGCTCTGCAGGCAGTGAGTACATCGACAAAGCCCATTGGGCTGAATCGTTGTGCCAAACCTTCGGTGCAAAATCGTATGACATCAGCGCCGAAAGCGTAACTTGGCTGCAAATCATGGAAACCGGACTCAAGTGGCACTTCGTCGTGTTTTTGGGTGCTTTGGTTTTGGCTTTGCTGCTCGGTTCATTGTTGGGTGTCATTCGCACAACGCCCAATAAATGGTGGGTCAGGTTGGGCAATGCCTATGTCGAGTTGTTTCGTAACATTCCACTCATCATCCAGTTATTTTTTTGGGCGCGCGTATTTCCAGAGTTTTTACCCAGCAGCATTTCGGTCGATAACGGCAGTGTGGTTCAAGGTGCCGCTTACAAACAACTGGTCAATACGATGCCGTGGATGATCGGTATTTTGGGCATTGGCTTATATCATGCCGCCCGGATTTCTGAACAAGTGCGCGCGGGGATTCAAGCGATTCCAACCGGTCAATGGAACGCCGGCTTTGCCTTGGGCATGTCGCGTCCACAAGTGTATTGGCATACGATTTTACCGGTTTCGTTTCGCACCATCTGGCCGACACTGACCTCTGAAGTCATGAATCTCTTTAAAAATACTTCTGTGGCATTCGCCATCGGCGTATTTAACTTCTATTTCTACACCAAGAGCATGAACGAGGAAACCTCGCAAGACTTGGTGATCATGATCATCACCACTTTCGTCTATCTGCTGCTCACTTACTCGATCAAAGCCATCATGGCTGGATTTGAGCATCGGCTGCGCATTCCCGGCGTCAGCGTAGGAGGGAAGTCATCATGAACTTCGACTTCGACGTTTTATTTACCAGCGACTCCTTACTGACGTTAGCCAAAGGTCTGTGGTTTACGTTACAACTGACCTTTTTGGCGTTGATTGGCGGCATGTTGATTGGCACACCACTAGCGATGATGCGCTTGTCATCCAATCGCCTGCTCTCTGGTTTTGCCAAACTGTATGTCGACTTTTTCCGCGGCTTACCTTTGGTGCAAGTACTACTGGTTTTTTACTTTTTACTGCCTAAACTATTGCAATGGATCACTGGTGCAGCCTATCCGATCACGCTGGGTGCATTGGTTGCGGGCGTGATCACCTATGCGATTTTTGAAGCGGCGTATTACTCAGAAATCATGCGTGCAGGGATTCAAAGCGTTTCCAAAGGGCAAACCGCCGCCAGTTATGCACTCGGCATGAGCTATCGGCAAACCATGTTTTCGGTCATCCTGCCGCAGGCTTTGCGCAATATGTTGCCGATTTTATTGACGCAAACCATTATTCTGTTTCAGGACATCACGCTGGTGTATGCGGTTGGTTGGAAAGACTTTTTGGGTGCCGGTACGACACTGGCCGCCACCAACAATCGACCGACTGAGTTTTATATCGCAGTGGGTGTGGTCTATTTCATCATTTGCTACATTTTATCCAGCTACGTCAAATACTTGCAAAAAAAGGTCGCAATCATTCGCTAAATGATGCCTCAATATCAAAAATTTTCACCATTCGAGCGCAACCTAACTCACGGAGCTTCACATGATTGAAATCAAAAACGTCACAAAATGGTACGGTGACTTCCAAGTCCTCACCGACTGCACCACCACGATCAATAACGGTGAAGTCATCGTTGTATGCGGTCCATCCGGCTCAGGTAAATCGACCTTGATCAAATGCGTCAACGCGCTGGAACCAATCCAAAAGGGCGACATTGTCGTCGATGGCATTTCACTGACCAATCCCAAAACCAATCTAAATCAACTCCGCGCGCGCGTCGGTATGGTGTTTCAAAATTTCGAACTGTTCCCACACATGAGCGTCCTGCAAAACTTGATACTGGCACAAGTCAAGGTGTTGGGTCGCAAAAAGGGAGAGGCCGAAATCAAAGGTGAGCAATTGTTGGAGCGCGTAGGATTAAGTGCTCATGCGCATAAATTCCCCGGACAACTCTCAGGCGGTCAACAGCAGCGCGTCGCCATTGCGCGTGCCTTGGCCATGGATCCCATTGCCATGTTGTTTGATGAGCCAACCTCAGCGTTGGATCCCGAAATGGTCAATGAAGTGCTGGACGTCATGGTGCAACTCGCCAAAGAAGGCATGACCATGATGTGTGTCACGCATGAAATGGGCTTTGCTCGCAAGGTCGCCAACCGCGTGATTTTTATGGATCAAGGCAAAATCGTCGAAGACTGTGCCACCGAAGACTTTTTCGGTCACTCTGAAAATCGTTCCGAGCGCGTGCAACACTTTTTGTCTAAAATCTTGGCGCATTGATTTTTGAAATTTAAAAGCAGCCACAAAAAACGCCCATACAAAAAATGGGCGCTTTTCACATGGATCTTTTATGATCACTCACAATCACTTCACTCGATCAGGTTTTGACAGAGCGATGCACCAGCCACCAAACAGCAACCAAAGCCACCCCCGCTAAAAACATCGCCATCGCACCAAAATGTGCATTGATCACCGCGCCCGCAAAAGCACCTATGAATAAGCCCAATGCTTGAATCGTGTTATAAACCCCAGCGGCAGCGCCTTTGGTTTCGGCATGGGTCTGCTTGGACAGTAGTGAAGGCTGTGTCGCTTCAAGTACATTAAATCCGACAAAAAACAGCAATAGTGCCAACACCAGCAACCCGACACCACCCCAGTCGGTCGCCAACAGCAACAACGCAGCTCCCACCAATATAATCGACAGGCTCATGATCTGCTGTATTTTGTCGTATTTTTCAGCACGAATGATCAACGGCACCATCGCACCCATACTGATCACAATCACAACCGCGTACATCCATGCGGAAGTCGTGTGGCTAATATTCAACCCAGCCAAACGCTGCGGGATTACCACCCACATCGCCATTTGGACGGCATGTAAGACAAACACGCCAAAGTTCAAACGCCATTGTTTCGAATCATGCAAGACCAGTTGCAGACGCGCCCAACTGCTGATCTGACCTTTTTGCTGTTGACTGGGAATCCCCCAAATCAAGACTATCGCCAATAATGAGCACACCGCGATCAACATAAAAATACCGAACATGCCCACCGACTCAAACAGCAACGGCGCAATAATCAACGACAATGCGAATGTAAAAGCAATGCTCATGCCCACCATCGCCATCGCCCGCGTACGCACTTCATCCCGCGTATGATCCACCACCATCGCCACCACCACACTACTGATTGCACCGGCACCTTGAAGCGCTCGCGCTGCAGTGAGTGCATACACACTATCGGCATAAGCGGCCCAAATCGAGCCGGCGGCAAAAATCAGCAAA
>JBIKPB010000135.1:0-4977 GCA_044357705.1 Formosimonas sp.
AACTCAAGTAAATATCGAATACATTGATTCGGAAGAGCTTGAAGGTAATGAGGCGCAAGTCACTGCACAGCTTTCTAAACTCGATGCGATTTTGGTGCCGGGTGGTTTCGGTAAGCGCGGTACTGAGGGTAAAATTCGTGCAATTCAATATGCTCGTGAAAACAAAGTGCCGTATTTGGGCATTTGCCTCGGTATGCAGCTTGCCGTGATTGAATATGCCCGTCACATTGCAGGTTTAAACGCTGCGAACAGTACCGAGTTTGAACCGAACAGCACTCAACCGGTAGTGGCATTGATCACTGAATGGATGGGTAAAGACGGCGCGTTGCAAAAGCGTGATGAAGCATCTGATTTGGGCGGTACTATGCGATTGGGGGCGCAGTCTTGCCCGGTTAAGTCAAATACGCGCGCATTTGAGATTTATGGTTCAACCGTGACGGAGCGTCATCGTCACCGTTATGAAGTCAATACTCAATATGTTGATCAACTGGAAGCGGCGGGTATGATTATTTCTGCCAAAACGCCGACTGAGCACCTGCCAGAAATGATGGAGTTGCCCGAGTCGGCGCATCCATGGTTTATGGGCGTGCAGTTTCACCCTGAGTTTACTTCAACGCCACGCGATGGTCATCCGCTGTTCAGCGCGTTTGTAAAAGCTGCGTTAGCGAAGAAAAACTAAAGGAGCGCAGTATGATGGAGCTTTGGAGTGGCTTGGATACGACGGCACGAACCGTGTTGGTTGTGACGACATTGATTACGGTAACTGCCGTGACTGGCTTTATCTGGTTTATGGTCAGTAAAAGTAAGCCTAAAAAGTAAACATAAAAATGGTCGATCTAATCGACCATTTTGTCGTTATTGTCCATGGGGAAATGGGATGCAAATGCTTGAAGGTGGTTGTCATTGTGGTGCAATTCGTTACATTGTTTCCGCGAATTTTTACGACGCTGATTATTGTCATTGCAACATTTGTCGCAAAATCAGTGGGGCGCCCGTTTCGGCATTTATTATTGTTAAGCGTGATGCATTTGCTTATACGAAAGGTATGCCGAGTAAATATGCATCCAGTGCGCATGCCCAGCGAGATTTTTGCGGTGCGTGTGGAAGCGCGTTGATATTTTTGAGCGAGTACAATGAGCAACATGTTGAGATTACGATAGGCAGCCTCGACAATCCCAAAATCATCGAGCCAAGCGCACATTTTTGGACAAGTCACCGTTTGCCATGGTTTAATACAGCTGATGAATTACCGCGTTACGCGGAACATGATTAATATATTTTTTGAGGTACACCATGAAACTTTGCGGTTACAACGTCGGTTTGAACCAACCCTTTTTCCTCATCGCGGGTACTTGCTCAATTGAGTCACTCGAAATGTCCATTGAAGTTGCAGGACAACTCAAAGCGATGTGTGATGAGCTTAAAATTCCCCTGATCTACAAGGGCTCGTTTGATAAGGCCAACCGCTCGTCGGGCAATACCAAGCGGGGCGTTGGTATTGAGAACGGTCTTAAAATCCTCGACGAAGTGCGTCGTCAAATCGGCGTGCCCGTACTCACTGATGTACATGAAATCGATCATCTCAAAGAAGTTGCCAGCGTTGTGGATGTCATGCAAACACCGGCATTTTTGTGTCGTCAAACTGACTTTATTCGCGCTGTAGCACAATGTGGCAAACCTGTGAATATCAAAAAAGGGCAGTTCCTTGCACCATCTGACATGAAAAACGTGATTGAAAAAGCTCGCAGCGCAGCACGTGAAATGGGTTTAGAAGAGGATAATTTTCTCGCGTGCGAGCGCGGTGTATCGTTCGGTTATAACAACCTCGTATCCGATATGCGCAGCCTCGCGATTATGCGTGAGTCAAACGCGCCAGTGGTATTTGATGCGACCCATTCAGTGCAATTACCGGGTGGTCAAGGTTCGACCAGCGGCGGTCAGCGCGAATTCGTACCGGTATTGGCGCGTGCAGCTGTTGCAGTTGGTGTGGCTGGTGTATTTATGGAGACTCATCCGAATCCAAACGAAGCATGGTCAGATGGTCCGAATGCCGTACCGTTGTCGCGTATGAAAGAATTACTTGTGACGTTGAAGGCGATGGATAACGCCGCCAAAGCATCGGGTGAGTTTTTGGAAAGCAATTTTAATACGTGGTGATCGTCGTAAATGATTCAAGAATTTCAGCGTTCTGACACTAATATGTTTGAGAATCACTGATGATCAGCCTACATTAATAAATAAAATACACAACACGAAAGCTTGTATGAACCATCCCGCTTATGTCATCGTCAACGTTAACATCACTAATCCAGAGCAGTATAATCAATACCGCGTTTTTTCATCGCAGGCGATGACCGAGCACAACGCCGAGATTCTCGTGCGCGGAGGTAAGCAAGTAATTTTGGAGGGTGCGTTTTATCCGCGTACCGTGATCATGAAGTTTGTTTCGATGGAAAAAGCACAGGCATTTTATGACTCACAAACTTACAAGAAGGGTCGTGAGTTGCGTAAAGATGCGGCGGTAGCAAATATGGTGATTGTCGAAGGTTTGATTTAGTACCTTTTGTACGACCTTTAAGGTGAGTTTGCTTTAATATCGTGCGGTATTGTTAAATTCAGCCGTGTGAGGGTGCGGCTTATGTTTTTTATATTTAAGGAGAAAAAATGAGTGCCATTATTGATATCGTTGGTCGTGAGATTTTAGATTCACGTGGTAATCCGACTGTGGAGTGTGAGATTTTACTTGAGTCGGGTGCAACTGCGCGTGCGGCGGTGCCATCGGGTGCATCGACCGGCTCGCGTGAAGCGATTGAGTTGCGCGACGGTGACAAATCGCGTTACTTGGGTAAAGGCGTTTTGAAAGCAGTTGATCACATCAATACCGTGATCGCCGATGCGATTATCGGTATGGAAGCGACTGAGCAGGCGTTGATCGATCAAACATTGATCCAATTGGATGGTACGGATAATAAATCCAATCTGGGCGCAAATGCATTACTCGCGGTATCAATGGCAGTCGCGCGTGCGTCGGCGCAAGAAGTTGGCCTGCCGTTGTATCGCTATTTTGGCGGTTCGGGTGCGATGGAGTTGCCAGTACCGATGATGAATATCGTCAACGGTGGTGCGCATGCAGACAATAATCTTGAGTTTCAAGAGTTTATGGTTATTCCCGCCGGTTTTGATTCGTTCCGCGAAGCATTGCGTGCGGGTGCAGAAATTTTCCACGCATTGAAAAAAATCTTGCACGACAAAGGCATGAATACTGCGGTCGGTGACGAAGGTGGTTTTGCCCCGAATTTCCAATCGAACGAAGAATGTTTAAATACGGTTTTGCAAGCAGTTGAATCTGCTGGTTACAAAATTGGTGAACAAATTTTGTTAGGTCTGGATTGTGCGGCCTCTGAATTTTACAAAGACGGCAAATATGAATTGCCGGGTGAAAACTTGAGTTTGAGCAGCAAAGAAATGGCTGATTACTTGGCCAATTTGGCGGATAAATTCCCGATTATTTCAATCGAAGACGGTATGGCAGAAGGCGATTGGGATGGCTGGAAATACTTGACCGAAATTTTGGGCAAAAAAGTTCAAATCGTTGGTGATGACTTGTTTGTGACTAACACCAAGATTTTGAAAGAGGGCATCGAAAAAGGCATCGCCAACTCGATTTTGATCAAAATTAACCAAATTGGTACATTGACAGAAACCTTTGCCGCGATCGAAATGGCTAAACGCGCGGGTTACACTGCGGTGATTAGCCATCGTTCTGGCGAAACAGAGGACTCGACGATCGCTGATATTGCCGTTGGTTTAAATGCGTTACAGATCAAGACGGGTTCTTTATCACGTTCGGATCGTATTGCTAAATACAATCAATTGTTGCGCATCGAAGAAGCATTGGGTGAGACTGCGAGTTATCCGGGCAAAAGAGCGTTTTATTGTATTAAATAATCTTTATGTTGTAGAAAAAAAACCACGCAATTGCGTGGTTTTTTTGCAAGAACTGTATGTGTGAATAAAAAATTATGCGGTATCAGCAGTGAAATAATGTAGTTTAGGTTGAGGTAGCTCATGTGACCAGCTGACGTAACCCCATCGTATTTGCTTTGTATCTTCACAATCCCAATCGGGTAAAACCAAGCGAAGTGTATTGTAAGTTAAGTGCGTGCTCGGACGATGTGTATGACCATGAATCAAGATTTGTGCTTGAGCGCATTCGAGCCAAGATGCAACTTCGTCAGGACTCACGTCTTGAATACGTGTCAAAAGTTGTCGCTCGGTTGAGTTTGCTTGAGACCAACGTTTTTGAGATTGATTGCGCAAATGATTGGCCAACGCATTGCGCCACGATTGTGGTGTCTTTAAAAACAGATTTTGCACCCAAGGCTTGTGCACAAAGCGGCGAAAACGCTGATAGCCGATATCATCTGTACACAACAAATCACCATGACTGAGTACGATGCGTTGCTGCTGAACCGTCAAAATACATGGGTCGGGCAATAAGGTCATTCCTGCGTGCTCAGCGAATGTGTGTCGAACCAAAAAATCACGATTGCCTGCAATGAAGCCGATGTGTTTGCCTTGCGTACGGAGTTTTTGTAGGGCTGCAATCACACGTAACGCTGCTGGATTTTGGTTGTAAGTATCGTCACCTAACCAATATTCAAACAAGTCGCCGAGAATAATCAACGTATCGTATTGTGGTGCAATAGTAGCGCAAAACTGCTCAAAATGCGCCAAAGTCTGCGGCATACGATCAGTTAAATGAAGATCGGAAATAAAACAAACCTCGCCTAAAGCGACGTTACCGAACGCATGATTGAATGCATTGAGTAATTCGGTCTGAGCGAGGTTCATTAGTATGGCGTATTTTAAGTGGATTAAAATCGCGAATTAAATCATTTCAGCTTTGGTGATAATGACGTCTTCAACCGGCACATCAGAGTGGCCACCAGAGCGACCGGTTTTGACTTGACGGAT
>JBIKPB010000136.1:0-4972 GCA_044357705.1 Formosimonas sp.
ATCGATTTTTTCATGTGCAAATGCCAGCCAATCTTTAATTTGCGCATCCATTTTTTGCTCGGCACTCAATGAAACCGGTACGTGCAGCAGCGAGCACGAATGCGACAACCACAAACGCGCACCGAGCGCTTCATGCAAAGGTTTACTCGAATCGTAAGTACGGCTCAAATCATTGCGCCACACGTTGCGCCCATCAATCACGCCAACCGACAAAACTGCATTGGCAGGCAAATGCTTCAACCAAGTAGCGGCCTGCTGTGGTGCACGAACCAGATCAATGTGAAAGCCCTGTACCGGTAATTGCACCAGTCGCACCGCATGTTCAGACACATCGGCAAAGTACGTCGCCAACAACACTTTCAATCCTGCCGTATGCAATCGACCATATGCAAAGTCATACGCCGCCAACCATGACTCTGGTAAATCCAAAGCCAAAATAGGCTCGTCAATCTGAACCCATTCGACACCTGTTGCTTTAACATACTGCAAAATTTCAACATACGTTGATAACAGTTGCGGCAGCAAATCGAGTTTATTTTCAAGCGTATTTGTATCATCGCCATGCGCTTTCGCCAACCACAAGTAAGTCAAAGGGCCAATCAGCACAGGCTTGATATGCTGCGGCTCAACACCAAGTGCCGCTAATTTTTGAATGTCGTTCAACAAATTCTGCGCATTCGCGCTAAAGCTCGTCTCGCGCGCCAGTTCGGGTACGAGGTAGTGATAATTGGTATCAAACCATTTGGTCATTTCAAGCGCAGGTTGCACGGCGTTACCACGCGCCAACTCAAACGTTTGCTTCAATGTAATTTGGTTCGCGTCAAAATCAAAGCGCTTCGGCACGCATCCCAGCAATAGGCTTTGATTGAGCATTTGATCGTATAACGCAAAATCCCCGACCGTGATCAAGTTTTGCTTTGCGTTGATTTGACGAAGCCAATTGTCATGCTTGATCGAATCGGCGACTTGGATTAAATCGGCCTCACTCGATTCACTGCGCCAAAAAGACTCCAATGCAAACTTCAATTCACGCTGCACACCAATGCGTGGCAGACCCAAAATATGTGACGATGTGCTCATTTTTTTCCTTAATCTTGATTGAACTTTTTAAAGTGAACACAGTATGCAGCTTGACCATACATTAGTAAAATGATATATTTTATCTAAAACATGAATTTTATTCATAATTATAGTTCATCAATAAACCCAAGGTTCACATGCTCGACACGCGCCACTTCCGTTCCCTGATTGCCATCGCCGAGTCAGGCAAAATAACCGATGCCGCACGCCGTGTGCATTTAAGCCAATCAGCGTTATCTCATCAAATCAAGGCGATTGAATCGCATTACGGTATTTCATTATTTGATCGCTCACGCGGTGGTTTGAGTTTCACGCCCGCCGGCGAACGTTTTTTGCAGCTCGCGCGTGATGTAATGAATCAGATTACCGATGCCGAGCGCGATGTTTTACGCCTGCAAACCGACACACGCGGACAACTGCGCATCGTGCTCGAATGCCATACGTGCTTCGATTGGTTAATGCCGGTAATGGATGAGTTTCGCCGTCGTTGGCCTGAAGTCGAGATTGATTTCGTCGCGGGTTTTCATGCCAACCCACTGGATTTATTATCCGACGGTACCGCGGATATCGTGATCGGTGAGTTACCCGATTCGCACAAACACCTGTCCATCGCACCTTTGTTTGAGTTCGAGATCATCGCCCTGATCGCCAATAAGCATCGCTTGAGCAAGAAAAAAAATCTGACCGCACAAGACTTCATCGGTGAAACTTTGATCACGTATCCAGTGCCCGAAGATCGTATCGACCTGATCAAGTATTTGCTTAAACCAGCCAAAATCCAACTCGAGCGTCGCACTGCCGAGCTGACCGTAGCGATCATGCAATTGGTTGCCAGTCGGCGCGGTGTCGCGGCATTACCAAGTTGGGGCGTGAAGAACTACATCGATCATGACTATGTGCTCGGCAAACGAATCGGAGCAAAAGGTTTGTGGAGTCGCCTTTATGCGATCGCACCAACCGAATTGGCGCAGTCCAATCATCAACAGGATTTCATTCAAATCATCCGCGACACTTGCGCTGCGCAGCTCGACGGGATCACCTTGCTTTAAGCTTAATTTTGCGGCTTGATGCTTTCAAATAATTCATAACGAGATCGCATCATGAGCACCACTGTTCAACACTTTCGCCAAAACTTACTCTGGCCGTTACGCCTCATGCCGATCAGCTGTTCGCACGGGCGACCTTGGCAATTGTTACGCGATCTGCCCAACTCTCCTTAGCGCGAATTGATGGATGAGTACACCGGTAAACGCGATGGTTTTCATGAGCGCCATTACCATGAGTTCGTCGCATTTTTGCCGTATGTTCAACGCTTTTTGTACGGCGATGATCGCACACAACGCACGTTGAATAAAGATGAAACCGATCCACCGATGCGCACTTTTCGTCGCAACGACATTAAAGTTTTACGCCTACAGGTTAACTCGGGCGATGCGCCGATCACACTCGATGTGCATCATGTCGATCTGTACTTTTTCTTTGATGTGGATTTGGTTTTGCTCAACATTGAGGTGAGTACCAATAACATTCCATTGCAATGGCTGAAGAGCTGCTCTATCGCTTAGGACACGCTTACCCAGCCGGTTGGGATGAAAACGGCAACGCGCTGCATTCGCTCAACCATGTCGAATGGCTTGATGCGAAAGAGCGCGAGACGTTTCTGAGTCATGTATGCGAGCATCGCATACCGCGCATGACGGCGTATTGGGGTTATATTTTGCAGCCGCTGATCAACGATCATACGACCGATGCAGGCGTTTTACGCTATCGCCAAATCGAGCATTATCGTATTCCCGTCATGGGCTTTTTGACGGTCGATAATCCCAACGAATTGAGGCGCTCAAAAAACTCGATGTCAACAACCCGTCCAGCGTGTGGAGATTCAAACGCAGCATTCGTGCAAGCTTTGAAGGTTTTTTACGCTTTACGCACCGCTACTGGTTTCACGAGATCGCTGAGCAACCAAACATGCGCAGCATGTTTCAACTCTGTGCACAGCATTTAGGGTTTGATCCGCTGTACAACCAAGTCAAAGAGCGCAGAATGCCTATCTCGATACCGACGGTTTGCGTCGTCAAGCCAACACCGTAGTTCGCTTGACGGTCGTGACTATTTTTGGCTTGATTGGCACGATCACCACGGGTTTTCTCGGTATGAATATTCTCAATGAAGCCGATGCGCCCTTGTACAAAAAACTTGCGCTATTTGCGACTGTCTTCGCGCTGACCATCATGTTGACAATTTACACGACGACCAAATCTAAAAAGTTGTCGGACTTTTTAGATGCAGTATCGGATGAACGACTCAATTGGTGGCAAAAGACCAAAGCGCTCATTGCCGTTTGGTGTAATAACAACGATTAGATGCAACAAAATTACAAATCTATTTTTTCGTGAATGACAAAAATGGTCAGAGAAAATTCTGACCATTTTTGTAAAATTAAGTAAATTAGACATCAAGGCATGTTAATCAAACAAACACGCCCTACCTGGATAACCCGGCAAACCTTTGGCTTGAGGTGAGCAAGCCAACTGCTCAGCCTGTTTGCGTTGCTGCGCCAACTGATCTCTCGTAATGGCTTGCCAATTCATTTGCTGCCCCAACCATTCGGCCCAGACAAACTCAGCAAAATACGGATTAGGCCATTTATTGAAATAACCATCATCCTCAATCATCCCTGCCAGCGAGCGGTATGGATAATCCGTCATGTCCGCGATACGTTGCGGCAATTGCTCAGGCTTGATGCTTTGCCCTTTCGCATCTTTAAGCCACACCCAATGGTTTTTGATCATTGTGGCCCACAAATCCTCATTTGGAGCAATCTTACCCACTACCGTTACTTGTGCTTCACGCACACCCACTCGCCACAAAGCAGATGTCAAATGATGTCGATCAACCAGATAATAAGTCGGCTCGCCCGACGCATTTTGCGCGATCACAATCGGTATGACTTTTTTAGCAATCCGTTTTTCGATTTTTTGAGGCGAATCATTCTTGAGCCCCGCCACTTCATCTTCGACTTGGATCATTCCCACACCACCTTGCGTCGGGTGTAGTCGCTCCAGTGCAATACGGCACTCACCCTTGAGTGGCGTTTCAGCGGAACAAACCGATCGATCTTGTGCACAGGCCGAAATGCTCACCCATAATACGGCTAAAAAAAGTTGTTTCATATTGCATACCTTTAAAAAGACGAATCCGACTCTTGTAAAAAATCCAACTCTTCGGCCGTAGAGATTCGTTTCAGAATTAAATTACGATGGGGATAACGACCAAATCGCTCAATAATCACGCGATGTTTATGTGCAAAAAGAATCGTATTTTCGTTGCCTAAAGCATCAAACAAACGTCGCGCCTCATTATGAATCATCAATGATTCACTGTGCATCAAAGGCATGTAAATGAACGCACGCATAGTTTCATTTAAAGCCAAATCGGCTCCAAGCTCAATAGCCGTTTGTGCCAATACCAAAGCTTGACCGTCGTAAGCGAACGACTCAGGCTGGTCGCGATACAGGTTACGCGAAAATTGATCCAATACGATCACTTCAGCCAAACGTCCCTCCGCCGTTATACGCCATGACGCACACTCACCGGCAGCCACGGATTGATGAAGTGCACCAAAACGTTGGCGAATCAGCTCATCAAAAGCAATATCTTTAACCCACCATTTACTTGGGTCAATTTCAGAAAACCAAAATCGGATCACTTGTTCAAACATATTTACCCTTAATAATTCATCACGCGATTATGATCTCAAAATCACTTAGATAGAGGTGGCCTCACAAAATTGAACAACCCTATAAGTGATAAAGTTTACTCAACAAGCCAGTAAAATGGCAGAAAAAGGAGTAACACAATGTCACGCCGTCAACGCCGCAATCACAGTCCA
>JBIKPB010000137.1:0-4959 GCA_044357705.1 Formosimonas sp.
TTGAGTGCCCCGCTTGGCAGGTTTTTGCGGGTGATGTTTCAGCCACAGCTTTGGATGTTGCCCAACGCAATGCGATACAACTCAATGCAAAAGTTCAGTGCTCAACAAGTGATTGGTTGACTGCTTTTCAAAACCAAAAATTCGATTTGATCGTCAGCAACCCGCCATATATTGAAGTGAATGACGTACATTTAAACCAAGGAGACGTGCGTTTTGAACCAAAAATCGCATTGACTGACGGGCAAAATGGCTTGACGAATTATCAATATTTAGTGGATACTGTCCCCGATTATTTAAATAAAGACGGGCAACTCTGGTTTGAGCATGGCTACAATCAAGCTCAAGCCGTTCGCGTTTTTTTGAAGCAAGCTGGTTATACAAATATACGCACCATCAGCGATTTGGGTGGTAACGAGCGCGTTACAGGCGGTCAAATTTCTTAGGTTAACAATATCATGGCACGAATGGCACGATTGTATGTACCCAATACCGCTCAGCTGGTATTAGTAAGGGGTATCAATCAATCCAGCGTATTTTTTAACCCGCAAGATTATGAACAATGGCACAAAATTTTGCGCAGTATCATGCCCAATCATCTGGTTGCCATTCATGCTTATGCTTTGATCGACCATGCCATTTATTTACTGGTAACCGCCGAAAATGACCAAGCACTTGGCAAACTCATGCAAGACTTGGGACGTCGCTACGTTCGTTACATCAACAACCAATATGACCGAACCGGTACACTCTGGGAAGGTCGCTATCGAACGGCCTACATTCAGGACAGCTATGTCATCAATGCCTATTTATGGCTCGACAGTATGAACGCTCACTCAAGTCGTACGCATCATGAAGGACTCACCACTGTCGGATTCATCGCCGATCATGCCCAATATTGGACCCTCGGCAACACGCCATTCGATCGCCAGCTTCAATATCGACAGCGTTTACAACAGGGACTCAATTCAAAAGCAATCAACGAGTTGAGTCATGCAGTCAACACAGGCTGGGCATTGGGTGATGCAAACTTTCTCAGTCATGCCGCTCGCGTGAGCGGACGGCGTGTCACTCAAGCAACTCGTGGGCGACCCAAAAAATCGGCCTGATCAACCGTTTTTTATTGTTGAAAATGAAAATTAACACGCCAAGACTCGATGTTTTAACGCGGGTAAGCTGCTGCGCACACGATCATTGCGTCCGCTGGATAACGTACCCAACACCACGCCCTCACCTTCTTCACGCACTGCTTGCGCCACACCCCACGCATCAATGATCATCGAGTGGCCAAACGTCCGTCGACCGTTTTCGTGCCAACCACCTTGACCGCACGCTACCACATAGCATTGATTTTCAATCGCACGTGCCCGCAATAAAACCTCCCAATGCGCCTGTCCTGTTGTATGTGTAAATGCTGCAGTCAATACCCACGCCAACACATCACCCGCTTGGCGAAATAACTCCGGAAAGCGCAAATCATAACAAATCGAAATACCGATGCGCCCCCACGGACTTTCCCACACACAAACATTATCTGCTGCACCCGCCATGATTGCATCGGCCTCAGCATAAGATTCGGTACCGTTGTTAAAACCAAATAAATGAATCTTGTCATAACGTGCTTCAATCTCACCACTCGGCGAATACACCAACGTCGTGTTGTAGACTTTATCAGGCGAACTACTTTTGAGCGGAATCGTACCCGCAATCAAATAAATACTATGTTCAATCGCCTGTTGACGCAAAAAATGCTGAATGGGTTGAGCCTCGAGCCGCGGGTCAGAGTTAAAATCCTCTGCTACGCCCAGCTTGTCAAACTCGTTCTGCCCCATGATACAAAAATACTCAGGCAAAACCACAACATCAGCATCTTGCTCAACCGCAGATTGAATCCCTTGTGCCGCCGCAGTGAGATTCGCAGCAACACCTGTACCGGAAACCATTTGAACACAAGCAATCTTTGGACTTTCCACTGTGGATTGCGTTTTTTGACTCATTTTTAACTCGCTTATTATAAATATTACATCTGTATATGACTGTAGTTACAATAGCACAAAGTCCATTTTTCTTCATTTTAAAACATGCACATGAACCCACTGTTATCAAAAACTTACTCCTCCTATGCCCAGCGTTTAATAGACAGCGGAAATATATCCATAGACGCGGTACATGAATTGGTCAGTCAATTACCTTTATCAAAAACAGCCATTGACCACCTCATCAAAAGTCACCTACCCAATCACCATGATGCAGAGCACTCTGCTGGCGTTGCTTTACGCCGCGCACGCGCATCTATCATGCTGGCGTTGATGGAGTACGATTTAAATAATGCACCGACCCAAGCATCATTAAATGTCATCACCCGAACGATCAGCGCTTTTGCAGACACCGCTGTTTTACATGCAATGAGTGTGGTTCGCGCACAAGTTGCGAGTGTGCATGGTGAGCCATTTAACTTGAACAATGAGCCGATGCCGCTCTGGGTGATGGGCATGGGCAAACTCTCTGGGCATGAATTGAATGTTTCATCTGATATCGATTTGATTTTTGTATTTGAGCACGAAGGTGAAACACGAGCAGCAGATGGCGTTTCTAAAGTACGCTCGATTTCTCATAGCGAATTTTTTGATAAGGTTGGACGTCGTTTGATTAAATTGCTCGATGATGTGACAGAGCATGGGTTTGTATTTCGCGTTGATATGCGTTTGCGACCGAACGGTTCATCGGGTGCCTTGTGCGTGAGTTTGGCCTCATTGGAAAAATATTTCCTGACCCAAGCGCGCACTTGGGAACGATTTGCGTGGCTGAAAAGCCGCGTGATCAATCCGTCGACTCAGTCGCATGAGTTGCAAAACTTGATTGACCCATTCGTTTTTCGCCGCTATCTGGATTACGATGCAATCGATGCCCTGCGGGACGTGCATCACAAAATCCGCCAAAAGGCAGCACAAAATATTGACGTTATCGACATCAAGATCGGGGCGGGCGGTATCCGTGAAATCGAGTTTATTGTACAACTGTTTCAGATCATCAAAGGCGCACGCGATTCATCATTGCGCCAAACCGCAACCTTAAATATTTTGCCAGAATTGATGCGTGCACAATTGCTCGATGAAACCAAAAGCATCGAGTTAACCGAACATTACATTTTTTTACGTCATTTGGAGCATCGCATCCAGTATCTAAATGATGCACAAACTCAGCGTTTACCAACCGACGAGATTCATTTGGCAAAACTCGCTCAGGCGATGCAATGCGCTGATAGCGCAATATTAAAGGGTGAATTGGAGCGCGGCAGCCGAATCGTCGAAACGCATTTCAATCAGTTGTTTGAGCCGGTCAACGATAGCGCACACAGCCATTCACACGCGCTACAGAACGACGAACAAGCGCATGTCAACGCACTGTTCGACCAGCCCAATACACTACAAGAACGACTGCAACGACTCGAGTCCGATCCGCGCTTAAATCAGCTGCCCGAGCGCAGTCAAAGCCGTTATCGTCAATTGGTTCAACGTGCCTTGATGACACTGACGACACAACATGCCGCACCGATTCCGGTAGCGTATGCATTGCGCGTACTAAACTTCTTGGATTCGATCGCCAAACGTTCAAGCTATTTGGCATTACTCGTGGAGTATCCCAAAGCGCTTGAACATTTAATTAAATTGTTTACTCGTTCGCGTTGGGCTGCAGATTACTTAACCGCTCATCCAATTTTATTGGATGAGTTGCTCACGCCAGCCAATTTGCATACTGCACCAGATTGGCCAACAGTTGAACACAAGCTTGCAGCGGATTTAGCATTCGCGAGCGGTGATGTCGAACGGCAAATGGACGTTTTGCGCGAAACACACCATGCACAAGTCTTTCGACTGCTTGCACAAGAGCTGGATGGTTTGTGGACTGTCGAGCAACTTGCTGATCACTTATCTGAATTGACTGACATTTTGTTGCGCCAAGCCTTACATTTTTGTTGGCTCGCTTTTCCCAAACGCCATCAAGATGTACCGACTTTTGCCATCATTGCATACGGCAAACTGGGCGGCAAAGAAATGGGTTATGCCTCAGACTTGGACTTAGTGTTTTTGTTTGACGATGCATCTGATGACGCGGCAGAGATTTATACGCGCTTTGCACAACGCTTGAACAACTGGTTGACTGCGCCCACTGCGGCCGGAATTTTATTTGAAACCGATTACCGATTGCGTCCAAACGGCGCAAGTGGATTGCTGGTCACGAGCTTGAACATGTTTAAACAATACCAAACTCAATCGGCATGGTTTTGGGAGCACCAAGCGATTACGCGCGCACGCTTTTGTGCAGGTGATGTGCGGATTGGCGAATGGTTTGAAAATCAACGCCGTGAAATATTACAAGCACAGCGTGAACGAGACAAAGTCGTGCAGGAAATTCTCGACATGCGCCATAAAATTCAAGCCGGTCACCCGAATCACAGTGATTTATTCGATGTCAAATACGATACGGGCGGCATGGTCGACATTGAATTTTGTGTACAAGCATTAGTATTGCTTCACAGTCGCATGCACCCAGAATTATTGGACAATAAAGGCAATATTGCATTACTTCAACGTGCAGCAGATGCCGGGTTAATCGAGCCAGATCTGGCTAAACAATGTGCAGATGCTTATCGGCATTATCGCGGTTTACAACATGCCGCACGATTGCAAAATATCAGCCCAACGCGCTTGCCTCATGAAGCGGTCGCAGTACAGATTCATGCCGTACAAACTCTATTAAACAGCGTCTTAAAATAAAAAAGGGAGCAAAAGCTCCCTTTTCTAAGATCAAAAAAATGCATCAATTATTTTTTCTCTTGGCTTTTTGATAAAGCAATGTCTGTAAAGACCGAGTATTGACCCGCTGGGTTCGTGTTCAAGTAAAGTACTTTCCAATTCGCTTGATCTGCAGGAATGACTGCTTGGAACATCAATAAGTTCT
>JBIKPB010000138.1:0-4908 GCA_044357705.1 Formosimonas sp.
GTCAACGGCAAATATGTTGTTGGTGGCGGAGCCGCACGTACTTTGCAAATCGTCAACAAACTGCTTGAGCAAGATCGCGGCGGTAAAAAGTAATTGAAGAGTCATGTGTCTCGTTGGACACAAAGACGATCCCAATAAAAAAGCGTGCATGGCACGCTTTTTTATTGTACTGTTTCAGGCTAAATGAGAACTAAGGAGCATTCATGAAAGTATTTATCACCGGCGCATCCAGTGGCATCGGTCTCGCGATGGCACAACAGTTTGCACAAAATGGCGCAACCCTTGCGTTGGTCGGTCGTCGGATTGAAGCGCTCGAAGCTTTGCGTAGCAAATTTGCCGGTACCCACGAAGTTTACGCCGTGGATGTTAATGACGAAGTCAATTTGCACAACTGTGCCCGTGATTTCATGAGCAGACACGGCACGCCGGATGTCGTCATCGCCGCTGCCGGAATTTCTGTCGGTACCTTGACCGAACATTACGAGGATTTAGAACAAATCCGTAATGTCGTCGCTACTAACTTATTCGCCACCAGCAGCACCTTTCATCCGTTCATCAACCCCATGAAAGCTGCCGGCAAAGGTACTCTGGTCGGTATTGCCAGCGTCGCCGCAATTCGTGGCCTGCCCGGAGCGGGTGCTTACTGTGCCTCTAAGGCTGCTGTTGTACAGTATTGCGAAAGTTTACGAGTAGAGTTATATGGCACTGGTGTCAAAGTCACGACGATTTTGCCCGGTTTTATTGACACGCCGATGACCCAAGCGAATCCGTACAAAATGCCGTTTTTGATGCCCGTCGAGGATTTTGCTGCTCAAGCCGTACGTGCGATCAACCAACAAAAATCCTACAAAGTCATCCCGTGGCAAATGGGTGTTTTGGCGAAAATCATGCGTTTAATCCCAAATGCGCTATACGACAAAATTTTATCGCGTCGCAAACGTAAGCCGCGTGCGGGTGAAAAATAGTAAGCGACACGCGTTCATTCGAGCGTCGGGTTATTAGCAAATACAGATCCGATGCTTGACTCATCGTTGAATCCTATAATGAATTTTTAAATTGCTTCATGCAGAACGAACGATAATTTCTCAAAATAATATGACCCAACAACGTCCCGCTCAACTCCTCGCGACCCAAATTCTCAACGGCTTCAATCGCCATTACGCGCGTTTTCGTGAATGCGCGCGCGCGGCGAAAGTCGCATTTGAGCAAGCCGATTGGGCGCAGATCCAAAAATTAGCGGCCGAGCGCATTGCGTTTTATGACGAACGCGTGGCCGAAACGGTGGCGGGTATTTTGGAAAATGAAGCCTTTCCGTACAGTGATAAAACATTTTTGCAGGACGTAAAAAACCACTACGTCGAGTTGTTGATGGATCATCATCAGCCGGAATGTGCGGAGACGTTTTTCAACTCGGTCTCGACCAAGGTGCTTCAGCGAGAGTACTTCGACAATGATTTTATGTTTGTGCGGCCCGTGATTTCGACCGAGTATATTGATTCAGAGTCGACCACATACACGAGTTACTATCCGCACCGCGATGGTTGGGATGTGGCGCTGACGCAGATGTTTCAAGACTTGGGTTTGAAGCGCACATTCACGAATCTGTCGCGCGATGTGGCGTGCATTTTGGCGCGTTTGCAAGAGGCGGCGCAAGGTTTGTTTGTCGAAAAACCGAATCTGCAAATTCAAGCGGTGCGCACATTATTTTATCGCAACAAAGGTGCGTATCTGTTGGGCAAAATCATCAACGGTCATCACGAGTATCCGTTTGCGATTCCGATTTTGCATGATGAAAATGGTGGGTTATGTGCCGATACGATTTTGCTCGAGGGTCGTCATTTGGGCGCATTGTTTTCGTTCAATCGCGCGTATTTCATGATTGATTGTGAGGTACCGAGTGCGCTGGTACAGTTTTTACAAACGGTGTTGCCGCAAAAACCGAAAGCGGAGTTGTACAGTATGATCGGTTTGCAAAAACATGGCAAAGCGTTGTTTTACCGTGATTTCAAACACCACCAAAAACACTCAACTGACGATTTTATTCTTGCGCCGGGTATCAAGGGTTTGGTGATGTTGGTGTTTACATTGCCGTCCTATCCGTATGTATTTAAGTTGATCAAAGACGTGATTTCGCCGCCCAAGGAAGTCGATAAGGAGTTGGTCGAGAAGAAATATCAACTGGTCAAAAAGCATGATCGCGTGGGACGCATGGCGGATACGCTGGAGTTCTCGAATGTCGCGTTTCCGCGGGCGCGTTTCACGCAGGATTTGATCGATGAGATTCAAAGACTCGCACCGACTGAGCTGTCATTTGAGGGCGATAGCGTGATCATCAAACACGTGTACATCGAGCGCCGCATGATGCCGCTGAATATGTATCTGCATGATGCGACGCAACGCGGTGATCGCGAGCGCAAAGACAATGCGATCATTGAATACGGTCACGCGATCAAAGACATGGTGGCGGCAAATATTTTTCCTGGCGATATGTTGTTTAAAAACTTCGGCGTGACGCGCGGCGGGCGTGTGGTGTTTTACGATTATGATGAGATCGAGTATTTGACGGATTGTAAATTTCGCCCGATCCCGAAGCGTTACGATGATGAGGACGACATGGGTGAGGTGTGGTATTCGGTCGATAAATACGACGTGTTTCCGGAGGAGTTTGAGAAATTTTTATTGACCGACCCGGAAGTGCGCGAAACGTTTATGCGCTATCATGCCGACTTGTTGGACTGGAAATATTGGCAGCGTCATCAAGCGCGCATTCAGGCCGGACACATTGAGGACTTTTATCCGTATCCGCATCATTTGCGTTTTGCCGAATGTACATTAAAAGACAATCAAACGCCATGAGTCCCAGTTCAAAGCAAAAAATTATCGAAGTGTGCGACCGAAAAATAGCGGCTAAAGGCAGCAATGTCGGGCAGTGATTTTATGCATTTTTTCAAACAAGAATGATCAACCTGAAGTATTGATGGAAGTTGCGCATTGGTGGATTATGGAACAACGTTTGGATCACTTCGAGAAAGCAGAAAAAATAAAACAATTGGTAATTGCTGGCTAATCAGCGGTTACCCTAAATCAGAAGTCAACGCTTCGCATCGTTGCTCATTAACAGTATGTCGTTTATCTATTTGGAGAGTCTCATGACCTTAAAAAAAATCAGCCTTGCCCTCGCCTTTGCTGGTGTATTTGCATCAACTGCACACGCGCAAGACATCAATAATTATGCCGAACGCGAAGAGGTCAAAAAATTCGTGCAGGCCATGAATGATAAGTACGATTACAACAAGGAAGATTTGTTGAAAGCTTTCGGTAACGCAGAGAAGCTGGACACCGTGTTGCGTTTGCTCGAAAAAGATAAACCGAATCCGAACTTTAAAAAGAACTGGGCGACCTATCGCTCGCGTTACATCGAGCCGGTTCGTATCAAAGCGGGCGTCGATTTTTGGAACAAAAATGCAGCAACTTTGACGAAGGCGTCTAAGACTTACGGCGTGCCTGAATATATCATCGTCGGTATCATCGGCGTTGAAACGATTTATGGCAAATACATGGGTGACAACACCATTTTTGACGTGTTGACGACATTGTCTTTTGATTATCCACGCCGCAGTGCGGAGTATCAAAACTTCCTTGAAGAATACATTATTTTGGCCAAAGAAAATAAAATGCCGTTGCGCTCGATGAAAGGCTCGTATGCGGGCGCGATTGGTTTGCCACAATTTATGCCCGACTCATGGCGTGACTATGGTGTGGATTTCGACGGTGATGGCAAAGTCGATTTACGCAACAGCGTGGCTGATTCGATCGGTTCGGTGGCTAATTTCCTCAAGCAAAAAGGTGGTTGGATTCCAGGTCAAGAGGTGGTGTACGCAGCCAAGTTTGATACCGACACACCTAAGATCAAAGAGTTGCTTGAAAAGCCTATTCAGCCGTCATTGACGATTAAAGAGATCAAAACGTTTGGCATCAGCTCACCTGAGACGATTAAACCGGATGTCAAATTGTCGTTGATCGACTTGCCGAATGGCGATAAAGCCACGACGTATGTGCTCGGTTCGCAAAACTTCTACGCGATCACCCGCTATAACAAGAGCTATATGTACGCGATGAGTGTTTATGATCTGGGTTCTGCTGTGATGAAAGCACGCAGCAAGTAACGCACACTCAATTTTTTGTATAAAAAACGCATGGTTCAGCACCATGCGTTTTTTATTGGGATTGTCTATATTTAGCTGCGTGACGTCAGCAATGCCAAACCGACTGCACCGAGCAGTCCACCGCCGGCGCGATTGAAGTTGCGCTGGCCGCGTGCAGTTTGCAGCACTTTGCGCAGATACAAACCGATATACACATCAATTGCAATCGTCACCCATTCCAGTACGATAAACTTCGTGCCCATGATGACGAACTGCATTGCGAGTGGCTGATGCACGTCCAAAAACTGCGGGAAAATCACGGTAAAATCAAGATGGCTTTGGGGGTGGAAATCGTACAGATGAACTCTTGCAACATCAGTCATCGCATGGGTGGTGCAGCAATTGATCTAGCATCGTGGGCATTGGCCACTGGGCTGTGCCATAATTTAGAGGCCAACCAGATCAAATACAAACCGCCGATGATTTTGAGCGCAGTGATGTAGGTTACGGAGGCGGTTAATACGGTAGCCAAACCGAGCGATGCGAACAAGATCAAAATCGCGAATGGCCATAAGCGTCCTGTACCAGCCAAAGTTGCAGTACGAAAACCAAAACGCGTGGTGTTGTTGAGCAACAGAACGTTGTTGGGGCCGGGTGCCAAATTGAGTGCCAAACACGCGGGAAGAAAAAATAGGAAAGCGGCGAGAGTCATCATTAACCCTAAAAAGTCTATACCTGCTTTTTGGGAGGGATGCTTATGAAT
>JBIKPB010000011.1:0-16344 GCA_044357705.1 Formosimonas sp.
TTCAATGCATCATAATATTCGACAGTCTCTCCGATTGAGAAATATTTTTCATCCAAATAAGAGAATACTCCATCAGGGAGCATAGTCATGACTAACTCATTTCCGGTTACTTCAGACATCCCCTTATAAGCAATTTTTATACGACCTAACTCAATCACATTACAATCATATTGAGAAAAATATGCTCTAAAAGTTGTTCTATAATTAAAGTCATCCCAAGTGTCAGTTCTTAAGTATAAAGTACAAGGGCTAGTGTCTTCACGGTGTGTAGGGTTGTAATCAACCACTATAAATGATATTGCCATTTATAAATCCTTATTAAATGCTTATAGATCCCTTCAAATGGACAAAGGGATTTAGTGCTGCACACTCATACCGAATGTTAAGCTCTTATACAATAGATTTGCTTACTTCTCATATCACTTACCCCACCCACTCCCGCGCATTCTGAAACACCTGCACCCAAGGACTCACACTCCATTCACTCGGCTTCCACGAAAACAATTCATTTCTAAACACGCGCTCTGGATGCGGCATCATGATGAGGACGCGGCCGTCGGTGGTGGTGAAGCCGTTGTGGCCGTTGGGTGCGCCGTTGGGGTTGGCGGGGTAGGTTTCAGTGGTTTGATGTTCGCTATCGACGTAGCTGAGGGCGACTTTATTATGCGCGGTGACGTCAGCGTAGTCGGCGAGTACGGCGTAAGCCGCGCGGCCTTCGCCGTGGCTGATGACGACGGGCAATACGGAGCCGGCCATGCCTTTGAGCAAAATCGACGGTGAGTCGGATATCTGTACTTGTACGAGGCGCGCTTCGTATTGCTCGGAGGCGTTACGCACGAATTTTGGCCAATGCTCGGCGCCGGGGATTAGCTCTTTTAAGTTGCTCATCATTTGGCAGCCGTTACACACGCCGAGACTGAATGTATCGGGGCGGGCAAAAAATTCGGCGAATTGAGTACGCAGGTTTTCGTGATGCAAAATCGTTTTTGCCCAGCCTTCACCTGCGCCGAGTACATCGCCGTATGAGAAGCCGCCGCACGAGACGAGACCGCGCATGTCGGCGAGTGAAACGCGCCCTGCAAGCAAATCGCTCATGTGCACGTCGACCGCTTCAAAGCCGACGTGCGTCATGGCGGCGGCCATTTCGACGTGACCGTTGACGCCCTGCTCACGCAGGATGGCGACTTTGGGTTTATTCACAACGTCTAAATATTTCGCGTGTGCATTCGCATCGGGTGTGAATGTGAGTTTAGGCGTGAGCGGTTGCGGTGCGCGGCTGTATTCTTGCTCGACACACGCTGGGTTGTCGCGCTGCTTGGCGACGTGGAATGAGGTCTCTTGCCACGCGGCGTGCAGTCTGGCGAGCGGTAATTTGAGTTGCGCTTCGCCGTCTTGCCAGATGCTGAAAACTGCATCGGCTTGGCTTGTCGGCAATACTTGCCCGATGACGTGGCTGTGCGCGCCGAGGTTGTGGCTGCGCAAAACGTTCATCACGTCGGTCAACTGATCTTTGCGCACTTGCACGACCATGCCGAGTTCTTCGTTAAACAATGCTTTGATGAGCGCTTCTTTGCGCTGCACATCGACTTGCACGCCGTTGATTTTGAAGTCGCCCGCATCTTGCGAATTCGGGTCAATCGTCAGCATGTCGGCATTGATCGAGACTGAAGTTTGCGCAGCGAACGCCATCTCGGCAACTGCTGCGGCGAGACCGCCGTCTGATTTATCGTGGTACGCCAATGCGAGCGATTTGTCGTTCAACTCTTGAATCGCGTTGAATGCGTTACGCAGCATTTCAGCGTCGTCCAAATCCGGCACCGATTCACCGACTTGCTGCGTGACTTGCGCGAGGATCGACAACGCGAGGCGTTGCTGGCCTTTCGCCAAGTCGATTAAGAGTAACACGGTCGAACCTGCCTCTTTGCGCAATTCTGGCGTGAGGGTTTTATTCACATCAGCGACTGCGGCGAATGATGTAACGATGAGCGACACGGGTGAGCGAACCGCGTGGTTTTTGCCCTCGCTATCCCACTTGGTTTGCATCGACAATGAATCCTTACCGACCGGAATCGAGATACCGAGTGCGGGGCACAGCTCCATGCCGACGGCTTTGACCGTGTCGTAGAGTTTGGCGTCTTCACCCTCGACGTTACACGCCGCCATCCAGTTCGCTGATAATTTAATCGTGTGGATGCCGTTGATGCGCGCAGCGGCGATGTTGGTAATCGCTTCGGCGATTGCCATGCGACCCGATGCGGGTGCATCAAGCACGGCGAGTGGCGTCCGTTCGCCCATCGCCATCGCTTCGCCCAATGTCGTGGTGTAATCACGCAAAGCCACGGCACAATCCGCAACCGGCACTTGATACGGCCCAACGAGTTGATCGCGTGCGGTCAAGCCGCCAACCGTGCGGTCACCGATGGTGATGAGGAATGATTTGGAGGCAACGGTTGGATGGCACAGTACGTCGAGCAGAGTTTGCTCTAAATCCAAGCCAACCACGTCAATCGGCGCACCGACTGACTCCACGCGGGTGACGTCACGGGTCATTTTCGGCGGTTTGCCGAGCAAGACATTCATCGGCATATCAACAGGATCGCATAGGTTTTGTACATCACTGCGTGTATCGAGTACTTTGAGTTGCTGCTCATTCGTCGCCGTACCAATCACGGCAAACGGGCAACGCTCGCGCTCGCAAAAGGATTGGAACAATGCTAAAGACTCCGGCAAAATCGCCATGACATAACGCTCTTGCGCTTCGTTGCTCCAGATTTCGCGTGGTGATAAGCCCGACTCTTCAAGATCGACTTTATTCAAATCAAAAATTGCACCGCGTTCCGCGCCGTGCACGATTTCAGGAAATGCGTTGGAAATACCACCCGCGCCGACATCATGAATACTTAAAATCGGATTGGCTGCACCAAGCTGCCAGCAACGGTCAATGACTTCTTGCGCACGGCGTTGAATCTCTGGATTGCCGCGTTGCACCGAATCAAAATCAAGCGCTGCGGTGTTAGAACCCGCGCCCATAGAGGACGCTGCACCACCGCCAAGCCCGATTTTCATACCAGGGCCGCCGAGTTGGATCAGCAATGCGCCTTCGGGAATATCTTTTTTGCCGATGTGTTGATCGTCGATGCTGCCGATGCCGCCGGCGATCATGATCGGCTTATGGTAACCGTAGCGCACACCATTGATGACTTGCTCAAACGAGCGGAAATACCCCGCGAGGTTGGCGCGACCAAATTCGTTATTAAATGCCGCACCACCGATTGGCCCTTCGAGCATGATGTCAAGTGCTGAGACGATGCGGTCAGGTTTAGTTGAATCAGTTTCCCACGCGCGGGGCGCGTCGGGTAAATTAAGGTGCGATACGGTGAAGCCGGTCAAGCCGACTTTTGGTTTACTGCCCTGCCCCGTTGCGCCTTCGTCACGAATCTCACCGCCCGAGCCAGTCGCTGCGCCGGAGAATGGCGCAATCGCGGTTGGGTGATTGTGCGTTTCGACTTTCATCAACGTGTGCGTCAGTTGCTCGTGTTTGCGATAAATGCCATCCGCATCGGGGAATAATCGTTGCGTCACGTCGCCTTGCATCACGGCGGCATTATCGTCATACGCCACCACATCGCCCTCTGGATGCAACTGATGCGTGTTGCGAATCATTTTAAACAAGCTGATCGGTTGTGCTTGCCCGTCGATGATGAAGTCCGCGTTGAAAATCTTGTGGCGGCAATGCTCTGAGTTCGCCTGCGCAAACATCATCAACTCGACGTCGGTCGGGTCACGCTTGAGGTTAAGATACGCGTCAAGCAAATAATCGACTTCGTCATCGGATAAAGCCAAGCCCAAATCAATATTAGCCTGCTCCAATGCAGCCTTACCGCTCGCCAAAACCGCAATGGTGTTCAACGGCTGACTCGGCAGGTCATTGAACAGTGCTTCACCGTCGATTTGACCGGCGAAGACCGACTCGGTCATGCGATCGTGCATCAATGCGGTGATGGCATCAACATCGACTTTTGTCGATGAAAACAAACCGTGTTTGGTCACCAAACCATACTCAATCCCGCGCTCGATGCGGCGGATGTTGGTCAAACCCGTATTGTGCGCAATATCGGTCGCTTTACTCGCCCACGGTGAAATCGTCCCAATGCGCGGCACAACGGTTAAATCCACATGCTTGATCGTACTGTCATGCCCTTCTTCGCCATAAGTTAAAAGGCTCTGGACTGTTTTAAGTTCAACAGTTGTCAGAGCCTCGTTTGACCAGATGTAATGTACAAAACGCGAGTGCACGTCGGTGACTTGGGGAAACTCATTTGCAAATTTAGCCAACAGACGAGAAACACGGAAATCAGATAACGCACGCGAGCCGTGCAAAATGGTGATGACAGACATGAGCAACCTATTCACAAAGGTGGGAAAATAAGGCAATATTATAGCAGAGGCAAACTCATAAAACCCGTCAAAAAAGCCGCTCCAATGCACCAAAATCAAGAAAACTTGCGTAAAATCAGATCACTATAAAAAGAGGCTCATCATGCAAAGCATTCACGATTACTACGACACGCTCGCAAAGGATTACGACCAAAATCGCTTCGGCAATTCGTATGGTCGCTACATTGATCGTTTGGAGCGCAAAATCTTGCAATCATGGTTAAACAACACACCGCCAACAGATGTGGTCGATTTGGCTTGCGGCACAGGTCGTTTACTCCAGTTCGCCATGACAGGCGTTGATGCATCCGCCGAAATGCTGCGCGTCGCCAGAAATAAATTCCCTGATCGTCTGCTTAAGCACTCCACACTTCCCAAACTCGATTTACCCGATGCGTCATTTAGCGCTGCGACCTGCTTTCATGTCTTGATGCATTTGGACGAAGCACTGATCAAGCAATCATTCGCAGAGATTGCGCGTGTGATTAAAGTCGGGGGACGGCTGATTGTTGATATTCCCTCACAAGACCGACGTGCGCTGAATCGCCGCCGTCCCAATAATAACGGTTGGCATGGCAATACCGCAGCCACCCAAACGGATGTGATCCATTGGTCCAGCCCGCATTGGCGTTTGGTCAAACGACGCGGGATATTATTTATTCCGATTCATCGACTGCCGAGTTTTGCCCGTGCATTTTTCGGTGGGATTGATGCGCTCATTGGTCGTACATTTTTAGCGCGCTACTCGTCTTATCATGTGTATGAATTGGAGCGTATCGCATGAGTAATTTGCGCCAATGGCTGCGCCGCATCCTACCGCTATCAACTCGTCAATGGATAGCGAACGTGCGCCGACGCCTTCGCGATATTCAAAGTGGGATCCGATTAGAAACCTCGCGAGCAGCCGATTTATCAGGCTATGCACTACACGCTGAGCTCACTCAGCCGATTATGCCCAGTGCATTGTTTGAAAACAAATTGGCAAACCTGCGGCGTGGCGCGCATTTGTTGAATTTATCGCGCATTCAACCTCAGCAAACATGGTCGTTTTGGCACACTATCGGTGCGCCAACTCAAGCAAACGGCTTTGTGGTCGGGCGCAATTTGGTTAATGGTGAATTGACGCGTCAAATCGGCGGTGGTTTGTGTCAACCTTCGAGCCTGATGTATCACTTGGCTTTGTTATCTGGCTTGATAATTGTCGAGCGTCATCCGCACAGCATTGATATCTATGAAGAAAAAGACCGTTTCACGCCACTGGGCGCAGACGCAACTGTAGTGTGGGGATTTAAGGATTTACGTTTGAATAACCCACATGATGTGGACGTGATTTTTGAGTGTGTTGTACATGAGCACTTGATCACAGGGCGCGTTTATGCGTCGCGTCAATTGCCCGATTATCGAACCGAGTTTATCCGTCAATCGTTAACCGCAACACATGTGCAAGTCGATACCATGGTCAATGGTGCCCTACAGACACAAACCACATACGAGCAGAAGCAAGGATTAGCATTACAACAAAGCGCACACTAAAATCGACTACCGAATTCGCCAATAACTCGCAAATCTCGGTAAGCCATTTTTTGTCAAGCCACGATAACGATACGTGACCATCGTCCCGATGGCGGGTGGATGATGCCTTACTTCATCACTCAATCCCGTGCCAATATTGAATACCCGTCCGTCACTCATTCTCATACGCAAGGCACCGAGCATATTTTGATACTTGCCTTGCCCAGCAACATGCCCGATGACCACCGCTTCGGCATCCGCCATAGGTTTGAGTTTATAAAGTACATCCGAGCGCCCCGTCACATAAGGCGCACTCGCCAAATGCAGCATAAGCCCTTCGCCACCTTGCTGAACGATCTGATCCAGATCACGTTGTAAGTCGTGGCGACTGGATAAACGATAGTGTTTGACCGCAATAATCTGTGGCTGATTAATCGTGTTGACGAGGGTTTGAATTTTTGCCGCGCGCTGTGCAAAATCGCCCGCCCCATTGGGCAATTCAAAAATCATGTAATGAATCCGCCGCCACTCCGTGTCATCCGGTATTTTCTGACGAACGATACTGGATGCAAGATCAAACTGACCGCGCCCCACCCAAAGCTCACCGTCCAAACTTTGTTGAGGTAAACGTTCTGTAAACCAAGCCGGCGCATGCACCTCTCCACCGCCTCGAAACCATAATTTACGGCCATCCCAATAAGCACGCACCCCGTCGTATTTTTCACTGATCAGATAATCGGCAACATTGACCTGAGGTGGCAGCTCCTTAGCGAGTAATAAAGCAGGGGCGGCGTAAATGGCTTTTAGAAAACATGCTAAAGCCACAAAAATACTGAATAAACGATATCGCATGGCACTCCCGAACCCATAATAATCGCGTTAATAAAATTGAGCGAAGCTGTATTTTGCGGCGGTTTGCTCTTACAAAAGTAGCTCCGCACTCCAAACTCACTTCGCTTAAGCATCAGTGATGCATCGCTTTTGGCAAACGTTGAAAGGTCGTATTCAAAGGAGGAGCGTATTGCTTGGATGATACAAACGGCTCATCATTTTTAGACTTGGTTTGAGTCTGATACGACCAAGCCTGCGACATAACGTGCCCAAAATCCACCCAATCCATCAACCAATCTTTCAGCGACTCGCGTAATGCTTCACTTTGAGCTACAGGCAAATAGTGTAACGCATTGAGTAAAAAGTGTTTCACATCGTACTCAGTCGACTCTGATGCAACATGACCCACCGCATCGAGCTGAATGCTGATGCTTGAATCTTTAAAATCGGCAAATGAATCGACCCTGCGCCGTTCAGGCCAAGCGTACATCATTTCACCCAAAGACGGCTGATAAACTGCGGTGTAAACCGTACCAAAGTTCTGCGCAAATTGGGTGCTGTGCAGCGGTGCGGTCAAAAAAACATCTAACAATTCATCGCGCTGACGCGGTTCAGTTAAAAAATCATCTAAAATTTTTTTGCGCTCAAGCGTTTTAGAAAAGCTCGCTTGCGCAGCCCAAGTCACTTCGGCTTGATGATTGGTGATGGCGCGCTGATCCGTCACGATCGCATCATGATTCGGTGCAACCATGACCGTTGCATACGCCCCGCTACGATCGACAATCGTCACGTTATATGACATGTGCGAGGGAATTCGTTGCAAGACTTTGATCGCTTCAGCCGTCGTGTGGCATGTATGCACAATATACGTCATGATGATCGGATTGAACGAAATCGAATGGCTTGCATACTTTGCTCCCGATAAAAGTGGCACTCAAAATGAGACTCGGCTACATCCGAAAACATCATGATTCATGCTGTAGCCAATAAATCACAGAAATTCAACACCATGATGCATGATGTTTTTAATTACGACTTCAATTTGAGTATCAAATCCACCGAAATCGCAGCGTTATTTCAGCAGTGGCTTATCCAAGACACGGCCGTTGCATTCCGCATCAAGCGCGAGCAACAAGGCGGCCGCTTTGGCGATCCAGAGAAACACCCTTATGTTTGGGCAGTTGCACTGTATGTCAATGGATTGGCGACACGCGTTCACAACGCACGCGGTCAAGGCCGTGAATGGGCGAGCTTGGATAAAGTGGAGGTTTGGTTGCGCGAAATCGGCATTAGCCGCTGGCAAGTGGTCAATACTTTAGAAGACGTGACGCTGAAGCGTTGAATCTCAGAACAACACCATCAATTGAGTTGAATGAAGCAAAAAATGACTGTTTTTCAAATGGTGGCAACGAATCAATTATCCGATTCGGAGGATTGTGACTCTGAACGTCGATAAGGCAAAAGCATTTGCGCCTCTGCAACATAGGCATCAATACCGATCCGTTCACGCGCGACAAAATCCTGCACTGCTGCCATGAAACGGGAGTCAGCCAACCAATGCACCGAATGCGTATAAATCGGCGCAAAGCCGCGAATCAACTTGTGTTCGCCTTGCGTGCCCGGATCAAAAAATTGCAAGCCCTGTGCAATCGCATAATCAATGCCCCGATAATAACAAACCTCAAAATGCAGGCAATCAACATCGTAAAGTGCACCCCAATAACGACCGTACAACGTTACATCATCTTTAAAAAATAAAGCCGCTGCAATGCGCTCACCATTATCGAGCGCAGCGATTTGCAACACGATTGACGATGGCATGGTTCGACCGATTTGCTCAAAAAATGCACGAGACAGATACGGCTTTTGCCCACGTACAGCATACGTTCGCACATAGCAGTTATAGAAAAACACCCAATCCTCAGCGGTGATGGCATCACCCTCAATAAAGGTGCAATCAATACCGTGTGCAGCAACCTTACGCCGTTCCGCACGAATCACTTTGCGCCGCTTGGCAGTCATGCGTGCCAGAAAATCATCAAAGTCACGATAACCGGCATTGCTCCATAAAAACTGGCAGCCTGTGCGCTGCGCCAACGCAATTGGCAGATCACTTTGCGTCAATGCCTCGACGCTCACATCATTCAAAAACAAACCATGCCAAGACGACGCGCCCAAGCGTTCCGCCAATTGACGCACAGCCTCAATTAGATGCGGCACAACCACAGCCAACTCAACGCCATCGGCCAACCAAACGCGCTCGCCAACTACCGGTGAAAAAGGCACACACGTGACCAGACGCGGGTAATAATCCAAACCATGTTCTGCATAAGCATTCGCCCAACCGTGATCAAAAACATATTCACCACGATGGTGCTTTTTGACAAACAATGGCATACAGGCAATCGGCTGATCATCGTTCAACAACAAAACATGTTGTGCCGCCCAACCCGTCGCAGTGGAAATCGCACCGTTGTCTTCCAAGGCCCGCCAAAACGCAGACGACAAAAAAGGCGAAGTACTGCTTCGCCAGAGTGTGTCGTTGAGGGATGCGACAGAATTTAGATATTGGACTTCAATGGTCATAATTGGTTTAGAAAATACGGAGTGAACCTAGTTTTTGTGATGACATTTTCAAAAGGACTGCATGCTCAAACTTACCCAAAAGCCAACTATTTGATTTTTTCTCAAATTTCGTTAGAGTTTCCCTAACAAAATTTCTAGCTTTAATCACGAAAAAGTAGGGTTTCACTTTTTTCGTATTTACTTACGAATCCTGCCGCCCCATCATCGCTTGCGCCAAAGTACCTAAATCAACTTGCTCCAGCTCGCTGCCCACCGGCACGCCCCGCGCCAAACGAGTCACACGAATACCGCGTGCATTGAGCTGCTCACTGATGTAATGGGCGGTGAGTTCACCCTCGTTGGTAAAATGCGTCGCAATGATGGCCTCGGTCACCGACGCTTCGCCATCCGAAACACGGGTAATCAGCGCATCCATCGCAATGTCTTTAGGCCCTTTACCCTCAAGCGGATTGAGCTGCCCCATGAGCACAAAATACAAGCCGTTGTAAGTCATCGTTTGCTCAATAAGCAACTGATCCATCGGCGACTGTACGATGCACAGCAATGCGTCATTGCGTTTGGGATTGGCGCACGTGCTGCAAATCGGCTGATCGGTGAAGGTATGGCAACGCTGGCAATGCTGTAAATGCGCCAACGCATCAGTAATCGCGCCGGCCAATTGAGCCGCGCCATCGCGTTCGTATTGCAGCAATGTGAATGCAAGCCGTTGCGCCGATTTAGGACCGACGCCGGGCAATACACGCAATGAGTCGATCAGGTTTTGGATGCGGTCTTGATTCATATTAATCAGTTTAAGGCCATTGAATAAGGTTAAATTTTTTGCTTTGACCTTAAATTATGAAAAAGTAAAAACCTGCTTTTTCCGTATTTCTTTAAAACGGCATTTTAAAACCGGCCGGCATATTCATACCCGCGGTCAAACCGCCCATTTTTTCGTTGGTCGTCGCTTCTGCACGGCGCACCGCATCGTTCATCGCTGCGGCGACCAGATCTTCCAGCATGTCTTTGTCATCAGCCAACAATGATGGGTCGATCACCACGCGTTTGACGTCATGTTTGCAGGTCATGGTCACTTTGACCAAACCAGCACCCGATTGCCCTTCGACTTCGATACTCGCCAATTCATCCTGCGCTTTTTTCATGTCATCTTGCATTTTTTGTGCTTGCTTCATCAAACCTGCGAGTTGATTTTTCATCATGATGTATGTCCTTTATTTTTGTACCATAAAATTTTTAAGCCAAACCCCCAAAGCAGCGCGCCGAAGGTAGCTAATGCAAGATCTTTGTGCGCATCCCACATGTCGCCTTGCTGACCATTATAAGCCTCGGCGTCTTCGGGTGACAAGCCGATGGCAATAAGCCACTCAAGCCATTCATACCATAGTCCGGTAATCATGATAAACGCATTAGCGATGCCCCAGGCATAAACGCTGCGTTTGACACCCATATTTTTAACGATCTGCATCAAAGCTGGCGTGAGACAAAGGCCGTACATAAAATGCACCAAACGGTCAAAATGATTGCGCTGCCAACCAAACATTTGTGACAGCGATTGATCCCATAAACGCTGCGCCCACTGATCGTAAGGTACTTTCGAATACAGCCAATATGCGCCCAACGTGTGAATGATGATGAACACCATGACCAGCGCAAAATTGAAGTCACTCAACGGGTGCTTGCGATCGTACCAAAATAAAAGCGCAACGCCAAATACCATCAGCGAGTCATGCATAGCCTGTTCAAATGGCCACATAGGCGAAACCCATGTGGCAATAAAAATCAGTGCAAAAGCCAGCCAGAATATTTTTTTAGTGACGCTTAGTTTCATTTTCACACTCAAATCGCTCGAATTGAATTGGGCAAAACCATGCCATCAAATTCCCGCACCAGTGCCTGAATGGTCGAATCTTGTGCCACAATTGCTTGCGCGCCGGCACTTTGTTCTTCTTTGGCTTGCGCCTGAACCTTGGCAGGCGTGGCTTCAACTGCACCGATGTGAATCTTTAATCTTTTGGGCGTGTCTTTAAAGTAAGCGGCTAAAGCCTTCTCCATCCCACTGACCGCCATCGCGTTGCTCGCCAAAGCACGACTTTCACAGCGCAGCTCAATACGTTTGTCTTCAAAAACCAATAGTTCACTTTGCTGCGCCAGCTGTTTGACCAACCCTTTGACATCAAGTTTTTGCACCAATGCCGCCCAATCGGGCAAATCACCAGATGGCTTAATCGATTTGGACTCAGTAATCGGTGCTGGTGGAGGCGGCGGTGCAATCACATGAGCGGGTACGGCAGGTGCATTGATCACTGCGACGCTGACGGGCGTGGTAATCTGCGCAATACTCGGCGAAAAATATGCTTCGTCATAATCAAACGGTGGCTCGTTGTCGTCATCGTTTACATGGGAATACATTGGTGCAGCGGATTGCAGATTTCTATTTGACTCTGATCGAGCAGGTGCAGCAGCCTGCATCACCTTGACTTTAGCGAGCAACGGTGACTGGGAATCGACGGCAACTGGTTTTTCGGGTTTAATGGCAATAACTGTATTGACCAAAGGAACCGAAACAGCCGGCGATTCCGCAGTTACTTTTTTGGCAGGCTTGCTCCCTCTTTAACAGGTACAAATGCCAGCAAACGCAGCAACATCATGGTAAAGCCAGCCTGTGCATCAGGTGCCAGATGCAATTGTTCACGACTGCTGGTGACAATGCTGTAGTACAACTGCACTTCGTCCGCACCAAGTTGCGGTGCCAATTCACTCACCAGTGCAGCGAGTTGATAGTCATCCGGTTTGGCATCAGGCACGACTTGTGCGAGACTGATTCGATACAGTGCTTGCGCCAATTCAAGCGTCGCATCATAAAAACTTGTACTGCGCTCAGCCATTTGCGTGGCCAAACTAACCAATGCCACACCATCTTTGGCAACAAGTGCACGCAAAATTGCTTCGATCTGCGCTCCATCAGTTGTACCTAGCATGTCTTGTACCGCTTCCAGCGTAATATTGGATGAGCTAAATGCAATCGCTTGATCGGTAAGTGACAATGCATCACGCATACTGCCTTGCGCACCTTTGGACAAGATATGTAAGGCAGGGGCCTCGAAAACAACGCCTTCCTCACCCAAAATATGGGTTAAATGACTGACAATGTCAGCAGGAGGCATTTGTTTGAGATTAAATTGCAAGCAACGCGAGAGTACCGTCGGCAAGATTTTTTGTGGGTCGGTCGTCGCCAAAATAAACAAAACGTGCGCAGGAGGCTCTTCCAAAGTTTTCAGCAAAGCGTTGAACGCTGACTTGGAGAGCATGTGCACCTCGTCAATCAGATAAACTTTATAACGCCCTGCGGTCGGCATGTAAACCGCATTTTCGATCAACTGACGCATATCATCGACGCCAGTATTACTCGCCGCATCGATTTCGAGCAAGTCAACAAAACGCCCCGCATCAATTTCGCGGCAGGCTTCACAAGTGTTGCAAGGCGTCGGTGTAATGCCGATTTCACAATTGAGCGATTTCGCTAAAATTCGAGCAATCGTGGTTTTACCGACACCACGCGTACCCGTAAATAAATACGCGTGATGCAAACGCTTTTCGGTCAAGGCATGAGTGAGCGCCTTAACGACATGGGCTTGACCGACCAGACTGGCGAAGTCGCGCGGACGCCACTTGCGGGCAAGTACCTGCGAATGAGTTTGGGGCATATCTGCGTCGTCAAAAAGGCTCATTTTTATTCCCAAGATTATTCCGAAAAAATAAAAACCTATTTTTTTCGGTTTTTCGGTAAAAGCGATTTTGAGCGGTAACGTTTTAAAATGCGCCGCACAAAATCTAGGTAAGACCAATTAAAAAAGCGACGGCTCAATGCCGCCGCTTTTTTGGCTCTTACTTTTTAAAATATTCTCGGGTTCCCCGAGAATATTTTCTATTGCCAAAAAAAGTAGGGTTGTACTTTTTTTGATGAATGTATGGCGAGCCTGACTTCGGCACTTGAGCAAAACGGCTGTAGCTGCTTCCTTCCGGATCTGACTCGTTTCACCGCGACCCAATGCGAAGAGACCCGCCAAGCGAAATTGTAGCACAGCCGAGTAATTTGTTGCCAATGGATTGTGGATTAAAACACCGCCGCAACCTCAAAATCGACGTTTTTACCGCTGCTTGGATGCTGAAAAGAAAGCTTCTCAGCATGCAAACACAAGCGCGGACTGAGCGAAACCTCCAGCTCGCTAGCATATAACTCATCGCCAACAATCGGGTGACCGATGTACTGCATGTGAACGCGCAATTGATGCGATCGACCGGTGATCGGCGTGAGTACAACGCGTGTCACCGTTTGACCTGAGATTTGCAATATTTCCGTTGCGCGCCAATGAGTAAGCGCACTCTTTGAATAACTCGGATCAGCAACATGCAAAGGCGGGCGGCTCGGATCATAGCAAACCGGTACGTCCACGCTGCCCTCACCTGTTAACTCGCCCACGACTAAAGCGGCATATTGTTTACTGGTTTGACGCAGCTCAAACTGCTTGGAAATATGTCGTTGCGCCGTTGGATTAAGTGCGAACACGAGTAAACCCGAGGTATCACGATCCAAACGATGAATCAGCAATAACTCTGGTAAAGCCGCTTTGAGTCGCGTAATGAGACAATCAGCCAAATCTGGGGTTTTACCCGGTACGGTCAATAAACCAGCAGGTTTGTTGACAATGATGAAATCTCGATCCCGATGAACCAAAACCTGCTCTAAAAATAATGATGGATTCAAACCGTTAAACCTTGTGCGGAGTGTTTAAATTGAGCTGCTGCATCTCATACAAAATCGTGCCGATGCCATTGAGTGCAACCACATCACGCCCCCAAGGTTTACGCTTTGAGGGCAAATGACGCAACCAAGCGATGCCTTTCATCGAGTTCAAAACCACGTTTTGCACCTCAATAGGATCTTTTTGCAAATACTCAAACATGATTTTTGCAGCTTGGGTTGGCGAGATTTCCAACATCCAAACCGACGAAAAGAGGTAAAACAACCAGTCGCGCGCTTGCGCGTTCGCCAAGCCCAGCGATGCTTCCGGATCATCTTCAAAATCGATAAAGGTAATTTTGTCGTCATTCCAAACCGCATTACGGACAAACACTTGGCTTAAATTTTGGCCTTTTTGATGCACCTCCGAGATCGCTGCCAAGCCTTGCTGCCAATAAACGCTCGGCGCCAGCTCACCTTTCTGGATCATTCGACCGATCGAATACTGACCCGCGTAACTGATCGCGATCCAATCTGGCGCAACATGAAGCAACTCTGGCACAGGCACGCCTGCCGCAGCCAATCGAGTCAAACGCGCCGCTTCGATTTTTTGCGCCTCGGCACCTCCTGGCGCATACGCTGGTGCTAAAACCGGCTGACCAAAAATTTTAGACGCGAACTTGAGCAGCGCATAGCGTGATTGTGGACGGGCTTTTTCTTGGCGTTTGATCACCATTTTTATGCCGTCGATTTCTGTAACAATCACGCGCTGTTTAGTTTGACTCAACCGTTGCTCAATGGTTGTAACCTGTGTGGGATTCAGCATAAATAGACTTTTTAATTAAATCAACCCGTAATTTTAACGGATTTCATCGCTCGAAACCATTCGCTCATTGCACGACCAAATGAAACAAAGAAAAAACAATGAAACTTAAACTTTAGGCGATAAAACAGTCGGCATCGCTTTGGGCGCAGTGTTGGGGTAATCCAAACTATAGTGCAAACCGCGTGACTCATGACGATACATGGCGCATTTAACAATTAATTCCGCACAGGTAACAAGATTACGCAGCTCCAAAAGATCGCTACTGACGCGAAAATGCTTGTAAAACTCGTCAATTTCATCTTTCAATAACGCAATTCGATGAGCGGCGCGCTCAAGTCGCTTATTGGTACGCACAATGCCGACGTAATTCCACATAAATCGGCGTAATTCGTCCCAGTTGTGTGAAATCACGACCTCTTCATCCGCATCCGTTACGCGCGACTCATCCCAAGCTGGTGGCGTTTTAGTCTCCGCTGCGCTTTGTTGCAAAATATCGCGCGCGGCAGCTTGACCAAACACAACGCATTCCAGCAATGAATTAGATGCCAAGCGATTCGCACCATGCAAACCGGTATAAGTCACTTCACCGACGGCGTATAAATTTTCAATGTCGGTTTTGCCCGACAGATCCGTGACCACGCCACCGCAGGTGTAATGCGTTGCCGGTACGACGGGGATCGGCGTAGTACGCATATCGATGCCCAACTCCAAACAGCGCGCAAAAATCATCGGGAAATGTTCTTGCAAAAATGCCGGATCTTTATGCGTCATGTCGAGTACGACGCAATCCAAACCGTGCTTTTTGATCTCAAAGTCAATCGCGCGCGCGACCACATCGCGCGGTGCCAACTCACCACGCTCGTCATGATCAAACATAAAGCGATAGCCGCTGTTCGCCGGCTCGCCGATTTTCGCCGGCAAGCGTAAAATGCCGCCCTCACCACGCAAGGCCTCACTGATCAAAAACGATTTGGCGTGCGGATGAAACAAACACGTGGGATGAAATTGCATGAATTCCATATTCGCCACGCGGCAACCGGCGCGCCACGCCATCGCGATGCCATCGCCCGATGCACTGTCCGGATTGGTTGTATAAAGATACACTTTACCCGCACCACCAGTTGCTAAAACCGTTTGCGCCGCAGCGAGCGCATGAACCTGCTCTGTGCGTGTATCAAGTGCATAAATGCCATAACAGCGATGCAAATCACCATTTGATAGCTCATCACCCGCCAAAGTCAGATGGCGCCCCGTGATCAAATCCACCGCAATATGATGCTCAAGCACCTGAATATTCGGATGCGCATGAACGTGCTTGATCAAGGTCGATTGAATCGCGTGTCCAGTCGCATCGGCCGCGTGAACGATACGCCGATGGCTGTGCCCGCCCTCGCGCGTGAGGTGCAAATGG
>JBIKPB010000139.1:0-4898 GCA_044357705.1 Formosimonas sp.
GCGGTGAACGTGTCTTTATGCAGCAACGATACGGCTCACCTGATGGTGGGCTTTATTTTTGCCTAAAAAACCAGGACTTTTGTTTGAATATTTCAATTGCATGGCTCATGCGGCGTGCAACAACGAAAATGGAGAAACACCATGATTAATATTACGTTACCCGACGGTTCGATTCGTTCTTTCGATGCAGCGGTGACTGTGCGCGATGTTGCGGCAAGCATTGGCGCAGGTTTGGCTAAGGCGGCTTTGGCGGGGCGTGTGAATGGCGAGTTGGTTGATACATCATTTTTGATTGAAAGCGATGCTGAGCTGGCGATTGTGACCGATAAAGACGCCGATGGCGTGGATGTGATTCGCCACTCGACTGCGCATTTGTTGGCGTATGCGGTCAAATCGCTGTATCCCGATGCCCAGGTTACGATTGGGCCTGTGATTGACAACGGTTTTTACTACGATTTTGCCTACAAACGTCCGTTCACCCCCGATGACTTGGTGGCGATTGAGGCGAAAATGGTCGAATTAGCGAAAAAAGACGAAGTGGTGACGCGAGAGCTGTGGGGTCGCGACGACGCGGTGGCATTTTTTAAAGCGCAAGGCGAAGAATATAAAGCCGAAATCATCAGCGCGATTCCAGCTGACCAAAAAATCAGCTTGTACCGCGAAGGTGATTTTATCGACCTGTGCCGTGGCCCGCATGTGCCGTCAACGGGGAAACTCAAAGTGTTTAAGCTCATGAAGCTCGCGGGCGCGTACTGGCGTGGCGACTCCAATAACGAAATGCTTCAGCGCATTTATGGTACGGCGTGGGCGAAAAAAGAAGACCAAGCAGCGTATTTGCATATGCTCGAAGAAGCCGAAAAACGGGACCATCGCAAACTCGGCAAGCAGCTGGATTTATTCCACATGCAAGAAGAGGCACCTGGCTTGGTGTTTTGGCATCCAAAAGGATGGACAATTTGGCAAGAGGTGGAGCAGTACATGCGCGCCGTGTACCGCAACAACGGCTATCAAGAAGTCAAAGGGCCACAGATTTTGGACTGTAACCTCTGGAAGAAAACAGGGCATTGGGACAACTACAAAGACAATATGTTTTTTACAGAATCGGAAAGCCGCGAATACGCCCTCAAGCCGATGAACTGCCCTGGTCACGTGCAAATTTACAACACAGGTTTGCACAGCTACCGTGATTTGCCTTTGCGCTACGGCGAGTTTGGTCAATGCCACCGCAACGAAACTTCGGGTGCATTGCATGGCATCATGCGCGTGCGTGGTTTTACACAAGACGATGGGCATATTTTTTGTACCGAAGAGCAAATCCAAGCCGAAGTGGCGCAATTTCATATTTTGGCGAATAAGGTCTACAGCGAGTTTGGTTTCACTGATGTCGCGGTCAAGCTCGCATTGCGCCCAGACAATCGCATTGGCTCGGATGAAGCATGGGACAAAACCGAAAACGCCATGCGTGAAGCCATTCGCGCATCGGGTGTCGAGTGGGAGGAGTTACCTGGTGAGGGTGCGTTTTATGGCCCGAAAATTGAATACCATCTCAAGGACTCAATTGGTCGCTCGTGGCAGTGCGGCACGATGCAGGTCGATGCGTTTATGCCCGAACGGCTCGGCGCGACCTACATTGACGAGCACGATCAACGCAAAACGCCAGTCATGTTGCACCGTGCGATTGTCGGCTCGTTGGAGCGGTTTATCGGTATTTTGATTGAAAATCACGCAGGTGCGATGCCCACTTGGCTTGCCCCTGTGCAAGTGGTGATTTGCAATATTTCACAAGCACAAGCCGAATATGTCGCACAAGTGGCACAAGAATTGCAAAAACAAGGACTTAGAGTGCAAACAGATTTGCGTAATGAGAAGATTACGTATAAAATACGCGAGCACAGTTTGCAAAAACCGCCTTATATCTTGGTTGTCGGTGATAAAGAGCGTGACAATGGCGCAGTGGCTGTTCGTGCACGCGGTAATCAAGATTTGGGTGTTATGGATTTAAACGCGTTTATTGAAAAAGTTTTGGCTGAGGTCAAGGCACGCGCTTAAACAAAAATCAAAGAGCCACTTGCGGCTTGATCAACGCAGGTGGCTTTGTTTGTTATCTATTTTATAAGAGGTACATTATCGCTACGTCAGCAAAGATGCAACATCGCATCAACGGTGAAATTCAAGCACGCGAGATTCGCTTGATTGGTTTGGATGGTGAGCCCGCCGGTATCATGTCGGCGCGTGACGCCCTCAAAATGGCCGAAGATGCGGACACCGATTTGGTTGAGATTTCGCCAAATGCCACGCCGCCCGTATGCCGTTTGATGGACTACGGCAAGTTCAAATATCAAGAGCAAAAGAAAGCCGCTGAAGCCAAGGCCAAGCAGCACATCATCCAGATCAAGGAAATCAAATTCCGCCCCGGTACTGATGAAAACGACTATCAAGTCAAATTGCGCAACGTCAAACGCTTTTTAGAAGATGGTGACAAAGTCAAAATCACTTTGCGTTATCGTGGTCGTGAGATGGCACACCAAGATATTGGTATGAAGTTGCTTGAGCGCCTGCGTGATGAGTTAGCTGAGCAAGCGCAAGTGGAAACAATGCCGAAGTTGGAAGGCCGCCAAATGATTATGATGTTGGCGCCGCCACGCAAGAAATAAAAGAATTAAAGCCAATCTCATTTTGAGAAATTGAGTTTGGTTGCAAGAGTTATTGAGTCGTCACTAGATGATGCAATAAGGCCGAATGTGATGCGTCAGGTTATACCACGCATCAATATTCGATAAAAAAATGGGTCGGGTTCCCAAGTGTCTCTAAAGTTGAGGCCACCTTGATTCATCCAAAACGGAGTTGTTATGCCTAAAATGAAAACCAAAAGCAGCGCCAAAAAGCGCTTCGTGGTTCGTCCAGGTGGTACCGTCAAACGCGGTCAAGCTTTCAAACGTCATATTTTGACCAAGAAAACCACCAAAAACAAACGCCAATTGCGTGGTTCAACTGCAGTTGCGGCGGCTGATGTAAAAGCCATCCGCGGCATGATGCCTTACGCGTAACCCTAACTCAAACTAAAGGAGCATACAATGCCTAGAGTCAAACGTGGGGTCACCGCAAGAGCCCGTCACAAAAAAGTAATTGCCCTCGCAAAGGGTTACCGTGGTCGTCGTAAAAACGTCTATCGTGTCGCTAAACAAGCGGTCATGAAAGCCGGTCAATACGCGTACCGCGATCGTCGCAACAAAAAGCGCGTATTCCGTGCTTTGTGGATTGCGCGTATCAATGCAGCATCTCGTTCACATGCGATGACTTACAGCGCGTTCATGAATGGCTTGAAAAAAGCCTCGATTGAAATCGATCGTAAAGTCTTGGCGGACTTGGCTGTGTTTGATAAACCAGCGTTTGCTGCCATCGTTGAAAAAGCGAAAGCAGCTTTGGCGTAAGCCGTTATGTTGTCAAAAATACGAGGCAAGCCGTCATGGTTTTGCCTCGTTTTTTAATTCTAATCAAAACAATGTGTAAGTGAAATGTTTTGATGAGCGTTAAATAAATCTAAGGTGGGCATTGCCCACCGTTTGTTTCTCAAAGTTGCTTTAAAAAGAAAATCAATGACCGACCTCACACACATTATCGACGATGCGCGCACTGCATTTGCGTCCGCTACGCGTCCTGCTGATCTTGAAAACGAAAAAGCTAAATTTTTGGGTAAAGACGGCGTTTTAACCAAAGAACTCAAAGCCTTGGGTGCATTGCCTGTTGAAGAGAGAAAAAGCCGCGGTGCTGAAGTCAATGCGGTGCGTCAACAGGTTGAGGCTTTGCTCAACGACGCGCGTAATGCGTTGGCCGAACTGGCGTTGAACGAGCGTTTGAACACTGAAAAGCTCGATGTGACTTTGCCCGGTCGCGGCCAAGCTGCCGGTGGCATTCATCCGGTCACCCGTGTGACGCGTCGTGTCGCAGCGATTTTCCGCTCGATGGGTTTTGATGTGGCGGATGGTCCTGAAATCGAAAACGATTGGTATAACTTCTCGTCATTGAACAGTCCTGAAAATCATCCGGCACGCTCAATGCAAGATACGTTTTATGTCGCTGACAAAGACGAGCGCGGTCATCCACTGGTCTTGCGCACACACACCAGTCCGATGCAGGTTCGCTACGCACGTACGCATGTGCAAAACGCCAAACCACCCATTAAAGTCATTGCGCCCGGCCGCACGTATCGTGTGGATTCGGATGCAACGCATTCGCCGATGTTCCATCAGGTTGAAGGTTTGTGGATTGACAAAGCGGTCAGCTTTGCCGATTTAAAAAGCGTTTACACCACATTTTTGCAACGGTTTTTTGAGACCGACGATGTACAGTTGCGTTTTCGCCCGTCGTACTTTCCGTTCACCGAGCCGTCGGTTGAGATCGATATGGCGTTTGGTTCAGGGCCGAATGCGGGCAAATGGTTGGAGATTTCCGGCGCCGGTCAAGTGCATCCCAATGTGATTCGTAATTTCGGTTTGGATCCGGAAGAATACATGGGTTTTGCGTTTGGTTCGGGCTTGGAACGTTTGGCAATGTTGCGCTATGGCGTGAATGATTTGCGCCTGTTCTTTGAAAACGATTTGCGCTTTTTGTCGCAGTTTAAATAATCGCTTCAACTCTAACACTCAAGGCGTGCCATGTACATTCCCAAGTCATTTAATGAGTCTAATACGGAAGTCATGCACGATTTGATTCGTGCGCATCCGTTGTCGACCCTTGTGACGAATTCATCGACGGGTTTGACCGCCAATCACATTCCGTTTTATTTGATGGCGAATGAGACTTACGGACTGTTGCAAGGGCATGTCGCGCGTGCCAATCCGTTATGGCGCGATTTGAGCAATACTGACGTATTGGTGGTTTTTCAGGGTGTAAATACT
>JBIKPB010000013.1:0-15982 GCA_044357705.1 Formosimonas sp.
GCGCGGTGCATTTCGGTGCGCGGGTTTTGATTTTGGATGAGCCGACCGCGGCACTAGGCGTCAAACAATCACTCAATGTATTGAAGTTGATTCATCGGGTGCGGGCACAAGGCATTGCCGTGATTTTCATCACACACAACGTGCACCATGCATACCCGATTGCCGATAGCTTTACGCTACTCAATCGTGGTCAATCCATGGGCACGTATGCCAAAGACAGTATCAGCAAGGAAACCGTACTCGACATGATGGCTGGTGGTGCTGAAATGCAAAAATTGATGGCTGAAATCGAGGGCGTGGAAGTTTAATCAATACACGTGGATGGGTTGCACAATAAAAATGAGGTGAGCAAATGACGATGAATTTTCCATCCGACCGTGAGATTGACATCGCGTGTCTGGGTCGTCTGGCAGTGGATTTATATGGTGAGCAGCTCGGAGTGGCGTTGCAAGACACTTCGACATTTGCTAAGTATTTGGGTGGTTCATCAGCCAACATCGCTTATGGCACAGCATTACTGGGTGCGCGCTCGGCGATGATCAGCCGAGTCGGCGATGAGCAAATGGGTGTGTTTCTGCTTGATGAGTTGAAAAAAGTCGGCTGCGATACGACACAAGTAGTCAAAGATGCTGAGCATTTGACCGGTTTGGTGTTGCTGTCGATTCGTGATCGCAGTCAGTTTCCACTGCTGTTTTATCGGCATGATTGCGCCGATATGCAGTTGGTTGAGTCGGATATTGATGAGGATTTTATTGCGCGTTGCCGCGCGCTAATAATTACCGGTACGCATTTTTCAACGTCGACGGTTTATGCGGCGAGTACACGTGCGCTCAGATTAGCCAAACAACATGGCGTGGTGCGGGTATTGGACATTGATTATCGTCCGGTTTTGTGGGGCTTGACCGGTAAAGGCGAAGGTGACAATCGTTACATCGCGAACGATGCCGTGAGTACGCATCTGCAAACGATTTTGCCGGAATTTGAATTGATTATCGGCACGGAAGAAGAATGGATGATTGCCGGCGGATCGGACGATGTCGTGCAGGCTTTACAAAAAGTTCGTCTGATTTCGCAAGCGGTTTTTGTCATCAAGCGTGGCCCGCAAGGTTGTGCAGTGATCGAGGGGGAAGTGCCGAATGATCTGGATGCTGCGCCGAATTTCGCCGGTTTTCCAGTTGAGGTGATGAACGTTTTGGGTGCGGGTGATGCGTTTGCGGCAGGCTTGATGGTGAGTTTGTTGCAAGGTTTGTCATGGGCAGATGCAACCCAAGTCGCCAATGCATGTGGGGCGATTGTCGTGTCGCGCCATGGTTGTTCGGTGGCGATGCCGACGCGTGCCGAGCTGACACACTTTTTTGCCAATTTAATCGCCAGTCGTCATCCTGATCAAGATGCACAATTGCGGCATTTACATGGTGTGACCACACCGCATCAATCGTATGATGAGTTGGTAGTATTGGCGTTTGATCATCGCTTGCAGCTGTCAGATCTGTGTCATCAAGCGGGTGTATCGTTGGCGCAAATTCCAGAGTTGAAAAAACAATTGGTGGCTGCTGCGGCACAGATCGAGGCGAAATTTAATTTGGCGGGGCGGTTCGGAATATTGTGCGACGACCACTACGGGCAAGAAGCCTTATATGAGGCACAAAATCACGACTGGTGGATTGGTCGACCGCTGGAGTTACCGACTTCTAATCCGTTGGTTTTTGAAGCGGGTCGTGCCATGCCGCTGCATGTTAGAAGTTGGCCGCGTAATCATGTCATAAAAGTTTTGGCTTTTTATTATCCCGACGACGACATTACGGTTTGTATTGAGCATGAGCAGCAATTGCAATTGGCGCAACACACTGCGCAAAGTACCGGTCATGAATGGTTGCTGGAAATTATTCCGCCCAAGCAGATTACCGATAAAGCCAAGCGTGAAGCCGCGATTTATCGAACTGTGTTGCGTTTTTATAATATCGGTTTAAAACCCAATTGGTGGAAAATCGAAGGCTTATCGCAAGCGATGTGGCTCAAAATTTCGGCGTTGGTCAGTGAGCGCGATCCACATTGTCGGGGTGCGGTGATCTTGGGTTTAAACGAGCCACTCGACGTCTTGGCGCAGCACTTCAAAGCGGTTGCGGATATTCCGTTGGTCAAAGGTTTTATGGTCGGGCGCAGTTTGTTTTACGCACCTGCTGAACAATGGCTGAAGGGGCAGGTCAACGATGATCAAATGAAACAGGCGGTGGTGGATAATTTCGCCACTTTATATCAAGCATGGCGAAGCACACGGATTGAGCGATGAACACGATACGATTGACCATGGCGCAGGCTCTGGTGAAATATTTGAGCGGTTTGATTGACGATGAAAGCGGCTTGCCATTATTCGGCGGTTGCTGGGCGATTTTTGGACACGGTAATGTGGCGGGCATGGGTGAAGCGCTGTATCAGCATCGCGACACGTTCCCGACTTTTCGCGCGCACAACGAACAGGCGATGGCACACAGCGCGATTGCCTTTGCCAAAGCTAATTTTCGTCGGCGCATGATGGCGGTCTCGACTTCGATCGGGCCGGGCGCGACCAATTTGGTGACGGCGGCTGCGCTTGCGCATGTCAATCGTCTGCCCGTTTTGTTGTTACCCGGCGATACCTTTGTCAGTCGCGCACCGGATCCTGTTTTGCAGCAACTCGAAGCGTTCAATCAGGGTGACGTTTCCGTGAACGATACCTTGCGGCCGGTGTCACGTTATTTTGATCGGATCACCCATCCAGCGCAGTTACTCGATGTTTTGCCGCGCGCGATTGCGATTTTGACCGATGCGGCATTGTGTGGGCCTGTCACTTTAGCGTTACCGCAAGATGTACAGACGATGGCATTCGATTATCCAGTCGATTTTTTTGCGCCCCAACGGATTCGCGTGCGTCAACCGCAAGCGGATGCCCATGAGTTAGCCAATGCGCTTGCGCTGATTCGTGCGGCGAAAAAGCCATTGATCATCGCTGGTGGTGGTGTGTTGTATGCAAAGGCAACGCAAACTTTGTGCAAATGGGTCGAACAATGTGGGATTCCGGTGTGCGAGACGCAAGCGGGTAAAAGTGCATTGGCATGGAATCATGCCTATCAGCTCGGTGCAGTGGGTGTGACCGGTTCGCCGGCGGCGAATGAGTTGGCTGATGAGGCTGATCTAATCATCGCAATCGGAACGCGTCTGCAGGACTTTACGACCGGTTCGCACAGTTTGTTTAAACAGGCGAAATTGCTGTCGATCAATGTGCAAATGTTGGATGCGATGAAATGGCATGCGACAACTGTGGTTGGCGATGCGCAAGTGTGCATTCAACAATTGAGTGAAAAATTGCAAGATTATCAAAGCGCGGACGTTTGGCAAAGCAAGGCCAAAGCGGTTGCGCTGGCTTGGCAAAATAGTACTTTGGCGATCACGCGCGCGGTGCCAACTGGCTTACCCTACGATGCGCATTGCATTGGTGCGGTGCAGGATTCGGCAGCCGACTCCGATCTCAACGACATTGCGGTATGCGCTGCGGGTACGTTACCGGCCGAGTTGCACAAGCTTTGGCGCACGCAAACACCCGGTGGCTATCACATGGAGTACGGTTATTCGTGCATGGGTTATGAGATCGCTGGTGGGCTGGGTGTCAAAATGGCAAAACCGGATCGTGAAGTCGTGGTGATGATCGGTGACGGCAGCTACATGATGCTCAATGCCGAAATTGCCACCAGCGTCATGCTCGGTTTGAAGTTGATTATTGTGGTGCAGGACAATCGTGGTTACGGCTGTATCAACCGATTACAGGTTTCTTGCGGTGGCGCGTCGTTTAATAATCTACTTGATAATTGTGTGCCTGAGAGTGGTGAAAATATACCCATTGATTTTGCTGCACATGCCGCAAGTATGGGGGCGATTGCGCAGCATGTCGCGTCGGTTGGTGCGCTCAAAGCCGCATTGATCAAAGCGCGTCAAAATACACGTACGACCGTATTGGTCATCGATACGACACCGCATGAGACCACGCAAGATGGCGGCTGTTGGTGGGAAGTTGCTGTTCCTGAGGTGTCTGAGCGTGATGAAGTGCGCCGAGCACGCGAAACGTATTTACACAATAAAGCGTTACAAAAGATTTGAGGCGGATTCTGGTTATTGAAATTTTAAAGAATTAAAAGGAAACAATATGAATGCAAAAGTCCGCATCGGTATCAATCCGATTTCGTGGAGTAATGACGACATGCCGCAGCTCGGTGCTGAGACCTCCCTTAAAACGATTTTGACCGAGGGCGCGCAAATCGGCTACGAAGGATTTGAGTTGGGGCGTAAATTCCCGCGTGATCCGCAAGTGCTCAAAGACACTTTGGCCGCGCATCGTGTCGCGTGTGTTTCGGGATGGTTCTCAGGTTTGCTCGCAACTGGTGAGCTTGAGACTGAAAAGCAACGAGCGCATGAGCACATGCACATGTTGGCGTTTAATGGCTCAAAAGTCGTGGTCTATGGTGAGGTTGCTGATGGTATTCAAGGGCAAATGGACACCGCATTACAGCATCGTCCGATGTTTGCCGAGGTCAGCGATTGGCAGGCTTATGGTGAGCGATTGACCAAGTTTGGCGAACATCTTAAGTCTGAGTATGGCATTACGCTTGCTTATCATCATCACATGGGTGCGTATGCGCAAAGCGTTAGTGATATTGATCAACTGATGGCGCATACCGGCGAGTCGGTCGGCTTGTTGTTTGACAGCGGTCATGCTTATTTTGGTGGCTCTGATCCGTTGGCATTGCTCAAAAAGCACATTGCGCGTGTGGTTCATGTGCATTGTAAAGACGTGAGGGCGCGGGTGATTCAGCGTGCGAATAATGAGCAATGGTCGTTTTTGCAGTCGGCATTGAACGGTGCATTTACCGTACCCGGTGATGGTGATTTGGATTTTACTGCGATTTGGTCGGAGCTTAAAGCTGCTGATTACCAAGGCTGGCTGGTGGTTGAGGCGGAGCAAGATCCTGCGCTGGCCCCGAGCTATGAGTACGCGGCAAAAGGCTTTAAGCATATTTATGATCTGGTACATGGTGGTTCAATGAATTAATCCTTTTATCGTTTATAAGTAAATGATTAAAAAATGATCAAAATTACTGTGAAAATACAGATTTATTCTTCGTATTCTAAGGAAATAAAATGAGTTTATTAGCCAAAGCCCACACGCCTGATGCGAACGGGCTGCGCGTGGCGGTCACGCCCGAGTCTGCGGGTTGGCAGTACGTTGGTTTTGCGGCGGTGAGTTTGCAGAATCAGCAAAGTTATGTTTTTAGTCAAGTGGGACGAGAAGTGTGTGTTGTGATTTTGACTGGCAAAGTCGATGTTGAGGCGGGTGATATGAAGTTTACCGACATCGGCGAGCGCATGAGTGTGTTTGATTCGAGTGCGCCTTATGCGGTTTATGCGCCAGCTGGAGCGGTGGTCAAAGTGACGGCGTATGGCGCATCAGAGGTGGCATTTTGCAGTGCGCCGGATGCGAATGCGAATTTGCCACCGAGACTGATCAAACCGGAGGATATGAGTCAATCGGTGCGTGGTGAGGGCAGCAATACGCGTTACATCACCGATGTACTGCCGCAAACTTCACCGGCATCGAGTCTGTTGGTGGTTGAAGTCAAAACACCAAGTGGGCATTCGTCGAGTTATCCGCCGCATAAGCACGATCGCGCAGCGATTCCGGCTGAAAGTATTTTGGAAGAAACTTATTATCACCAGATCAATCCGCCGCAAGGCTTTGCTTTTCAGCGCGTTTATACCGATGAGCGCGACATCGACGAATCGCATGCAGTTGAGAACCATGACGTCATGATGGTGCCGCGTGGTTATCATCCGGTTGTGGTGCCGCATGGTTATGAGAGCTATTATCTGAACGTGATGGCGGGGCCGATACGTGAGTGGTATTTTTATAATGACCCACAACATGAGTGGATGCTCAAAAAATAAATCGGCATAACGCTGTTCGTTAGCCGATTCCTAAAGTGGTTCTGTTTAAATCGAAACAGATATCGCATAATGCATCGTTTTTATTTTATAAAAGAGATCAACATGAATCAAATTACCCATCACATCAACGGTCAAAATACTGCTTTGATGACGCGAACGCAAGACGTTTACAATCCCGCAACAGGCGAGATTACGGGGCAAGTCGCCTTAGCTGAAATCTCTGAGGTCAACGCAGCGGTTGCAGCGGCCAAAGAAGCATTTAAAACATGGTCGCAAGTGTCAGTTTTGCGTCGTGCGCGCGTGATGTTTAAATTTTATGAGTTACTCAACCAAAACGCCAGTGCGCTCGCCAGCATCATTACATCGGAGCACGGTAAAGTGCATTCAGACGCAATGGGTGAAGTTCAGCGCGGTATCGAGGTGGTCGAGTTCGCCACGGGCATTCCTCAGCTGATGAAGGGCGAATACAACTCGCAAGTCGCATCGGGTTTTGATTTGTATAGTTTCCGTCAACCGCTCGGTGTGTGCGCGGGCATTACGCCGTTTAACTTTCCGGCGATGGTACCGATGTGGATGTTTCCGATGGCGATTGCGTGTGGTAATACATTTGTCTTGAAGCCATCCGAGCGTGATCCGTCGGCGAGTTTGTTTTTGGCCGATTTACTTAAGCAGGCCGGTTTGCCCGATGGCGTATTTAACGTGGTTCAGGGCGATAAAGTCGCGGTTGATGGTTTGTTGACTCACCCGGATGTACAGGCAGTGAGTTTTGTCGGCTCGACACCGATTGCACAATATATTTATCAAACCGCTGCTGAGCATGGTAAACGCGTACAGGCTTTGGGCGGTGCGAAAAATCACATGGTGATCATGCCCGATGCGGATTTGGATGCGACAGTTGATGCGTTAATGGGCGCTGCGTATGGCTCGGCGGGCGAGCGTTGCATGGCGATCTCGGTTGCGGTCGCGGTTGGTGATGTGGCGGATGAGTTGGTTGCACAATTGACGGCAAAAACTAAAACGTTGAAAATTGGCAACGGCATTGATAATGCGAATGACTTGGGGCCAGTCATTACGCAAATGCACAAAGACAAAATCTCAGGTTATATTCAACAAGGCGTGAATGAAGGCGCAACGTTAGTTGTTGACGGTCGCACACATGATATTGCCAAGCAGTCTGGTTATTTCTTAGGCGGTACTTTGTTCGACCATGTAACGGCAGATATGACGATTTATAAAGAAGAAATTTTCGGACCGGTATTGGTTGTGGTGCGTGTGCCGGATTTTGCCAGTGCGTTGCAGTTGATCAACGATCATGAGTATGGCAACGGTACGAGTATTTATACCGCCGATGGCGCGATTGCGCGTGAGTTTGTTGCGGGTGTACAGGTTGGTATGGTCGGTGTGAATGTACCGATTCCGGTGCCGCTGGCGTTTCATAGCTTTGGTGGTTGGAAGCGCAGCTTGTTTGGCGATCAGCATGTTTATGGTCCCGAAGGCGTAAGGTTTTATACCAAACTCAAAGCCGTATCGCAACGCTGGAGTGCTCCACAAAAAGGCAATGCATTTACGATGCCGACGATGGGCTAAAAATCTCCCTGTGTGTCATTTATATCCTTGCTCGTTTTGAGCAAGGATTTTTTTATGGCGTACTGCTTTGAAAAAATTGTAGGACGCGTTTTGGCATCCAATTTAAATTCGGCCGTGTACGCCCATACAAAAATCCGACGTGGCCGCCGTGCTCGAGGTATTCGAGTTGTACTGCAGGACTGGTTTCTTTCGCTTTTGCCAAGCTGTGCGCCGGAATGAATGGATCGTTGAGGGCATTTAAAACCAAGGTTGGAATCGCAATGGTTTTGAGGAATGGTTTGGATGACGCGCGTCGCCAGTAGTCTTCGGCATCGCGGTAACCATGTAACGGTGCAGTAATGGCGTTATCGAAGTCATTGAAATTTTGAGCACGACGCAAGAGGCTGATGTCGATGGCAATGTGTGGATGTTCATTGTGTTTTTGCAAGGCTTTGGTTTTAAGCGTATGCAAAAAATTACGCATGTAGACGCGTTGGTTAAAGCCATTTGCCAATGCAATTGAGCCGGCTTTAAGGTCATGTGGCGAGCAAATTGCGACAGCACTTTTGATGATGCCTTGTGCTTGCTCACTTTGCTCACCGAGCCATTTGAGCAGTGCATTGCCACCGAGTGAAACACCAGCGGCATGACGGGCTGCCTCCGGATACAGTGCGGCGAATCGGCGCAGTACCCAATCAATTTCACTGCTAAAGCCCGAATGATAAAAAACCGCTTGGCGATTCATCGTACCACTGCACGAGCGCCAATGGACGACCACACCCGTGAAACCATTTTTCGCACACGCATTCATCAGCGTCTTGGCGTACGTGCTTTTACTAGAGCCTTCTAACCCGTGAAATAAAATAATCAATCGTTGATTGGGTTGGGTCAATAAGTTTTTGTTAACCCAATCAATGTCGATGAAGTCATCATCGGGTGTGTCCCAGCGTTCGCGTTGATAGGCGGGCATAGATACTGGAATCAGCGCCGGTAAAATCGTTTGAATGTGAGCGTTGCCGGCCCACCAAGGTGCACGATAGGGGAGAGTCATAAGGTGATTGCTTTCTCTGGATCTTATCTGCGAAGAATAAGACAGACTTTTTTAGTTTTAAACTAAAGCAGATTCAGAAAGGCTATATCCAAACAGAGCTGAAGTCGGCTTTATGTTTGTATATTTCTAAATGGTGCAGACCCGCATTAATTCAGTTTCAAGTTGCGCGGCGATTGCTGGGTTGGCGAGTTTGGCGGATGACAGGACAAAAACGTCTTCGAGGCGTTCGCCGAGCGTGACAATGCGCGCGCTGGTGAGCTTGATGTCCAATTGTTTGAGAATATACGCGATGCTGTAAAGCACGCCTGAGCGGTCGGTTGCAGCGAGTTTGAGCACGTATTCATTGGGCGCAACCGGTGCCAGCGTCATACTCGGTACGATTGGAAAATTGCGTGAGCGTGCGGTTAAGCGACCTAAGTTCGGTGCGCGCAAAGGCTGGTTTTTTTCCAATGTTTCAATCAGTTCGGCTTCAAGACGGTGAAGAAACGCAGTATCAACGTTTTGGGTTTCGGGGATGCTGATTTGAAAGGTATCCAACGCCATGTGGTGTGTGCTGGTGTAAATCTGTGCATCGAAAATCGACCATTGACGCTGCTGAAAAAATGAGCACAGACGCGCGAATAAATCGTTCGCATCTTTGGTATATACCATGACCAACAAGCTGTGTTCATCATTATAAGCTTGCGCAGCGACAGCAGTTTTGCGCTCGGCTTGCTTGAGAATTTGTTCTGCATGCCATGCGATGGTACTGGCATCGTGGCGCAAAAAGTATTCGGCGTCAAAGTCTTGCCACAACTGAATGGCGGTGTCGCTTTGGGCGGTCGGTAGTTTTTTGAGCGCGGTCTCTTGGCGCTCTTGCCGCAAGTTGGCGGTCGGTGTGCGGCTTTGACCGGACAAAACCCGAGTTGTCAAATGATACAGATCTGCCAATAACTTGTCTTTCCATGCATTCCAGACTTTTGGGCTGGTGCCACGGATATCGGCTACTGTCAGCAGGTACAAGGCTTGTAGGCGTTTTTGTGAGCCGACGATTTTGGCAAACCGATGAATCACGTCAATGTCGCTCAAGTCTTCTTTTTGTGCAAAGGTTGACATTGTTAAGTGATGCTTGACCAAAAAAATGACCAGATCGCTTTGCTCTTTCGTCAAATGATGAGTTTTGGCAAAGCGCGCGACTTCGACCGCACCCAAATCGGAGTGATCGCCACCGCGACCTTTGGCGATGTCGTGAAATAAGCCCGCGATGTAGAGCAACCAAGGCTGGTTGAATTCAGCCATGACTTGATTGGCCAATTCGTGCTGATACATGTGCTCAGTTAACGTAAAGCGTCGCAAGTTGCGCACGACGGTCAAAATGTGTTGATCGACGGTGTATATGTGAAACAAATCATGCTGCATTTGCCCGATGATTTTGCGAAAAACCGGCAAATAACGACCCAAAATACCGGTTTGATTCATCAATCTAATCGCATGAGTGATGCCGTTGTCGAGCTTAAGAAAGCGGATGAATTTTTCTTTGTTCACATCATTGCGGCGAAACTCAGGTGTGATCAGATTGCGCGACTTTAAGATCGCATCCCACAGGCGCGCCGAAAAGCCAGTCAATCCAGAAGTTTTGCCATACACATAAAAAACGTCAATCAGCAAAGACGGTTTTTTGATGAAAATATTGTCGTCTTTAATGTCCAGAATATGATCGACTTCGATGAATCCCGGAAAGCCTTTGATGCGGTTCTGTAAATGCTGCGCTGAAGGCGGTGCAAGGTGCAATTCGAATTTTTGCAAAAACAAGGTAAATTGCTGATAAATCGCCCGTGCCGATAAATAATAACGCTGCATGAGATGTTCACTCGCGCGCTTACCATCTGTGTTGGTAAAGCCAAAAGCACTGGCAAGCTGGGTTTGCAGGTCGAATAAAATACGGTTTTCGTGGCGACGGCTGATAATGTGCAGATGTGCACGCATGGCAAGCAGCCAATTTTCGCAGCGTGTGATCAAGCGCAATTGACTGCTCGACAACCAGCTGTCGTGGTGCAAGTCTTGCCAGTAACTACCAAGATGGGCAGCCTTGGACAGCCAAATCATCAAGTGTAAGTCGCGTAAACCACCTGGACTTTCTTTGCAATTGGGTTCCAAACTATAAGGTGTGTCGTCAAAGCGAGCGTGCCGCGCGCGCATTTCCGCGATTTTGGCGCGCCAGAATTGATTGAGGTTGAAGTGACGATGAAAGGCGGCGTAAAAGGTCTCGTGAATCGGCTGTGCACCCGCCAAATAACGACCTTCGAGAATCGCGGTCTGAGTGGCTAAGTCTTCCAAACTGTCGGAAATCGCCTCATCAATCGTGCGTACGCTGTGGCTTAAGGTTAAGCCCAAGTCCCACGAAGCGCTGACCCAGCCTTCAATGGCGATGTCGATTTGCGCGCGCTCTTGAGCCGATAAATCCGAAGCAAGCAAAACCAACAGGTCGATATCAGAGTTGGGCAACAACTCGGCGCGACCATAACCACCGATGGCGATCAGCGCGATTTTTTGTTCTAAATGTTTGGGGATGGTCTGTTGAATGTGGGTGCGCCACAGATGCTTGGCGCAATCATCAACCAAATGGCTCAACTCACGCATCAACCGTCGCACGCCACGCATCGGATTGGCGGCGCAGTAGCGTTCTAAAATCGTAAGACGACGGCTGGGATAGTTAAGATCGTGAGCCATGGGCAAAACTTATGCACTTGCCGCTTGAGCGATAAAGTCAGGCAAAGCAGGGTAGCCGTCCGATAATGTTAAAACCTCATAACCCGTTGCTGTGACCAAGACCGTGTGCTCCCATTGTGCGGATAAGCTGCGGTCTTTGGTTTTAACCGTCCAACCATCGGGCATGGTGCGTAAATCGCGTTTACCGGCATTGATCATTGGCTCGATCGTGAAAATCATGCCGGCTTTGAGCGTCATGCCTTGACCGCGAATACCATAGTGCAAGACTTGTGGATCTTCGTGAAATACTTGACCAATGCCATGACCGCAGTATTCACGTACCACGCTCATGCCGTTTTTATGTGCGTGTTCGGCAATGTTCGCACCGATGTCGCCTAAAGTTGCGCCTTCGCGTACTTGCCCAATGCCTTTCCACATACATTCGTAAGTGATGTCGCATAAACGCTTGGCGGCAATCGAGCCCTCACCGACGATAAACATACGGCTCGTATCGCCGAAATAACCCGCGGGGGTAATCACCGTTACATCAATATTAGCAATGTCGCCGTTTTTGAGGATTTTTTCATCCGATGGAACGCCGTGGCAAATGACATCATTGACCGAAATGCAGCACGATTTAGGGTAGGGCGGATAACCGGGTGGTTGATAGCCAAGTGTCGCAGGTACGGTTTTTTGTACATCGACCATATAGTTGTGCGCTAGACGGTCAAGTTCACCAGTTGAAACACCGGGTTTGACGAACGGTGTCAAGTAATCAAGTAGTTCGGATGCCAAGCGGCATGCAATGCGCATGTGCGCGATGTCGGTTTCGGTTTTTATGGTAACGGTCATAATCTAAGAAATTCTTTAATTTGAGTAAGTAATTGAGTGCATTACAATGCGATAAATGAACTCTAAAATTATAACCCGTAACGTCTTTTGCTCACCGATGAAATCTTTGCATATAACTAATAGTCATCTGATCTTATCTAAAAGCCGTATGGTATTTGCGGCTAGAGATGCGGTTTACTTTTGTGTAAATATCGACTATAATCTCGGTCTGTCTTGAATTGGCTTATTCCGATAATAACTGTACAAAAAAGCTTACAGACAAATAGCGCAAAGGCTTCATAAGGGTGTATTTGAAATACGCTGAAGCCTTTGTCAGAAAATAACCCTTAAAAATCAAAGGTTTAAAATGTTAGTATCTATGCGTGAAATGCTTGAAGCCGGTTGCCACTTTGGCCATCAAACTCGCTTCTGGAATCCTAAAATGGCTCCGTTCATCTACGGCCATCGCAACAAAATTCATATCATCAACCTCGAAAAAACCGTGGTGATGTACAACGACGCAGCTGAAGTCGTTAAAAAACTCGCAGCACGTCGTGGCACTGTGTTGTTCGTTGGTACAAAACGTCAAGCACGTGACATCATCGCTGAAGAAGCGACTCGTGCAGGCATGCCTTACGTGAACCAACGCTGGTTGGGCGGTACTTTGACCAACTTCAAAACCGTTAAGACTTCGATCAAACGCTTGAAAGACATGGAAGCGCAAATCGAATCTGGTGAAGCGGAAAAAATGAGCAAGAAAGAAGCTTTGTTGTTCAGCCGTGAAATCGAAAAGTTACAAAAATCAATCGGTGGTATTAAAGAAATGAACGGTGTACCTGACGCCATTTTCGTCATCGACATCGGCTACCACAAGGGTGCTTTGCTTGAAGCGAAAAACTTGGGTATTCCAGTGATTTCAGTTGTTGACACGAACCACGACCCTAAAGGTGTTGATTTCGTGATCCCAGGTAACGATGATTCGGCACGTGCGGTTCGTTTGTATGCTCGTGGTATGGCTGATGCGGTACTTGAAGGTCGTGCGAATGCGGTTCAAGAAGTGGTTGCTGCTGTTCAAGAGGCTAAAGAAGCGGATGAATTCGTTGAAGTTGAAGACGAAGCCAAAAACGCTTAAAAAACCTTACGGAAAAAGTAAAAAACTAGTTTTTCTGTGGTTGGAATTAAAAATTTTGTCAGGGTTTCCCTGGCGAAATTTAAGGTAAAACCAGTAGTTAGGCCATTACGATGGCTGGATGAAAAGGGGCTCAGCCCCTTTTTTTAAAATAAATTTAGGATTGAATATGACGACAATTACCGCAGCAATGGTATCGGAATTACGTGGCAAAACAGATGCGCCAATGATGGAATGCAAACGTGCTTTGACTGAAGCCGCTGGCGATATGGCTAAAGCTGAAGAAATTTTACGTGTTAAATTGGGCAGCAAAGCGGGTAAAGCTGCATCACGTATCGCCGCTGAAGGTGTGGTGACGGTATTTATCAACGGCAACAAAGGTGCATTGGTTGAAATCAATTCTGAAACCGACTTCGTTGCTAAAAATGACGAATTCCTCGAGCTCGCCAATGGCGCAGCAAAATTGGTTGCAGAGCAAAACCCAGAAGACGTTGCGGCTTTGGGCGCGTTGGATTTAAACGGCAAAACCGTTGAGCAAACCCGTGCTGACTTGATCGGTAAAATCGGTGAAAACATGAGCATCCGTCGTTTCAAGCGTTTTGACTCTGACAATAGCCTCGTTCATTATTTGCACGGCGCACGTATTGGTGTCGTTGTTGAGTACAAAGGTGATGAAAACGCAGCTAAAGACGTTGCGATGCACATCGCTGCGATGAAGCCTGTGGCTTTGTCGTCTGCGGACGTACCTGCGGCTTTGATCGAAACTGAACGTTCAGTGGCTAAAGCTAAAGCAATTGAATCAGGTAAACCTGCTGATATCGCTGACAAAATGGTTGAAGGCTCTGTGCAAAAGTTTCTCAAAGAAGTTTCTTTGTTCAACCAATCGTTTGTTAAAAATGACAAACAAACCGTTGAACAAATGTTGAAAGAGAAAAACACGACTGTTGCTGGCTTCACTATGTTTGTGGTCGGTGAAGGCATTGAGAAAAAAGTCGACGACTTTGCAGCAGAAGTTGCGGCGCAAGTCGCAGCGGCTACTCAAGCTTAAGACGTTTTGATAAAAGCGGGCATTGCCCGCTTTTATTTTGTCTGCTTTTTAAAATTCATGTTGTTTGTTATTTTTCGGGTATAAATTAGCCTTAAGTTATTTATAGGTAGTTGATATTCTTAAAGTAAATTGATTTTCTATTGGTTTTGTGTCTTGAAATTGAGAATAATCAAAAACTGTCCGTGATTTTTAAAAAGCAGATTTATTGCGATTCAAACCATCGAACATTTAAGGAGAAAGTTATGCCCGCTTACAAACGTGTCCTGCTCAAATTATCGGGTGAAGCCCTTATGGGCGATGATGCCTTTGGCATTAATCGTGCGACGATCGAACGCATGGTGACTGAAATTAAAGAAGTTGCGGATATGGGAGTGCAGATTGCTATCGTGATTGGTGGTGGCAATATTTTCCGTGGTATGGCGGGTAGTACTGCAGGCATGGATCGTGCGACGGCTGATTATATGGGCATGATGGCAACGATTATGAATGCGCTTGCTTTACAAGATGCGATGAAACAAGCAGGTGTCGAGGCACGTGTGCAATCGGCTTTGCGCTTGGATCAAGTGGTTGAGCCGTACATTCGTCCGCGCGCAATGCGTCATTTGGAAGAGGGTAAAATCGTGATTTTTGCAGCGGGCACGGGCAATCCTTTTTTCACGACCGATACCGCAGCAGCATTGCGTGGGATAGAGGTCGGTGCGGAAATCGTTTTAAAGGCGACTAAAGTCGATGGGATTTACTCTGCAGATCCAAAAAAAGATCCTAACGCGACACGTTACAATACGATCAGCTTTGACGAAGCGATCAGCAAAAACTTACAAGTGATGGATGCGACGGCCTTTGCGCTGTGTCGTGATCAAAAAATGCCGATTAAGGTATTTTCGATTGTAAAAGAAGGTTCGCTCAAGCGTATGGTCATGGGTGAGGATGAAGGTACGTTGGTTCATGTTTGATTCTGGTGAGTTGAGCTCGTCAAAAAGTGGGAACTGCAAAAGTTCCCACTTTTTTATGGTCTTTCCACTCAAGCAAGGTGGTTTAGCCGACCAAGTAAATGTATAATCACGCTTTCCATTGCAGGTGAATTTCATGATTAAATATGTATTTGTGACGGGCGGTGTTGTCTCGTCTTTGGGTAAGGGCATTGCTGCAGCTTCGTTGGCTGCTTTGTTAGAGTCTCGTGGCTTAAAAGTCACTATGCTCAAGCTCGATCCTTATATCAACGTTGACCCAGGTACAATGAGCCCGATTCAGCACGGTGAGGTTTTTGTGACCGAAGACGGTGCAGAGACCGATCTTGATTTAGGTCATTACGAGCGATTCATCAGTGCAAAAATGCGCAAATCGAATAACTTCACCACGGGTCAAATTTACGAATCAGTATTGCGCAAAGAGCGTCGTGGCGAGTATTTGGGCAAGACGGTGCAAGTGATTCCGCACATTACTAATGAAATTCAAGCCTTTATCGAGCGTGGTGCTGCTGCGTCGAATAACGGTCAAACTGATGTCGCGATTGTTGAAATCGGCGGTACGGTGGGCGATATCGAATCTTTGCCATTCCTCGAATCTGTGCGTCAGATGAGTTTGCGCATGGGGCGTGGTAATACGGCTTTTATTCATCTCACATTGGTGCCGTTCATCGCGGGTGCGGGTGAGTTGAAAACCAAACCAACCCAACATTCAGTACAAAAACTTCGCG
>JBIKPB010000140.1:0-4868 GCA_044357705.1 Formosimonas sp.
ATTCAGGTATCAATTTAGCAGTGTCGCCACGCTTAAATATTTTATTTAAAAGACAAGTCTGTTTTTGTGTCGCTTTGATACGGTCTAAGTAGTTTACGGCAAAATGATCACGGCTAATACACGTCGACCTTCGCTCATGAGGACATTAAAAGTACGCGCGGCAGCACCTGAGTCCATACATTCAACCCCGATACGAGCTTTATAGAGTGGCGCGAGCATTGTGGGTGATAAAAATTGTTGCTTCGCACCGGTACCGATGAGCAAAACCTCAGGCGCGTGTTCAATAATTTTTTGCCACAATTCAGAACCCAAGTCTATCGGACTCAAAGCGTCGATCACTTGCACATCACCGGTGGGTGCAATCAGAATACTCGAAGCAAAGGGCACTTGATTGATTTTAATCGCGGTGGCATCAATGCCCGTAATGTTGTTTTGATTTAGATTGATGTCGGGTTGAAAATTCATGATAAATTCTAAAAAATGCGTTTAATCCATAATTAATTTACAAAAATGATAAATTTTCAGGTTAAAGCGTGGAAAGTTAAATGGCCTTCGTGTAGACTGGCACTGATCAAAACGTCTTCGACATTATGTATCAATATCGTGACGGATACGTGAATTTCAACTCCAAATTCTTAGAAATACCTTTATGACACCCATTCAAAAATCCCATAAACTGGACAACGTCTGTTATGACATCCGCGGCCCCGTCATGCAAAAAGCCAACCAGATGGAAGCTGAAGGCACACGAGTGATTAAGCTCAATATCGGGAATGTCGCCGCATTTAACTTTACCGTACCGGAGGAAATTGAGCAAGATTTGATCAAAAACCTGTCCAATGCTGCGGGTTATACGGATTCTAAAGGGATTTTTGGCGCGCGCAAAGCGATTATGCACTACACGCAACAAAAACAGATTAAAGGTGTGGCGCTGGACGACATCATTGTCGGCAATGGTGTGTCCGAGTTGATTGGTTTTGCGATGCATGCTTTGCTCAACGTGGGTGATGAAGTGTTGATTCCGATGCCTGATTATCCGTTATGGACGGCTTCGGCGACACTTGCGGGCGGTACGGCGGTGCATTACTTGTGTGATGAGGCGAATGAGTGGAATCCGTCCATTGACGATATTAAAGCTAAAATTACACCTAAAACTAAGGCAATTGTCGTCATCAATCCCAATAACCCGACGGGTGCTATTTATTCAGATGAAATTTTGCAACAGATCGTTGACGTGGCGCGTGAACATAATTTAGTGGTCATGGCCGACGAAATTTACGATCGGGTTTTATACGACGGCCATATCCATACGTCAATTGCTTCTTTGGCCGATGACGTCTTTTTTGTCACAATGAATGGTTTGTCGAAAAACTATCGAGCTTGCGGTTATCGTGCCGGTTGGATGGTGTTGTCGGGGGCAAAAGAAGCTGCGAGAGATTACATCGAAGGGCTCGTGATGCTTGCCTCGATGCGTCTGTGCGCCAATGCACCGGCTCAACACACGATTCAAACCGCGCTGGGTGGCTATCAAAGCATTGATGATCTGGTTGCACCGACTGGGCGTTTGGCGCGTCAACGTGACTTGGCATACGAGCTGATCACCGCGATCCCTGGTGTCACTTGTGTCAAACCTAAAGCCGCGATGTATTTGTTCCCGCGTTTGGATCCGGACATGTATCCGATTGAAGATGATCAGAATTTTGTACTGGAGTTTTTAGAAAAAGAAAAAGTGCTGGTGGTACAAGGTACCGGTTTTAATTGGCACGCACATGATCATTTGCGCTTCGTCTTTTTGCCGATTGAGGATGAGTTGCGTGAAGCGATTGGTCGATTTGCTCGATTTTTAAAAGACTATCGGGAGCGACAAGCCGCATGAAATTGACTAAAGTAGCTTGCTCTATGTTATTTGTTATGTTGGCATTGCCTTCATTGGCGCGTGAAACGGTGGTGACCGGTCAGCAAGTCAATGGTACGTGGAACAGCCGTTTCGGTGAGTTTCAAGTTTGGGCTTTGGGGCAGCAGCGTTTACAGGTGGCATTCAATGGCGTTTATGAGTATCGCATGTCGGATGGCTCGCCCATGGCGAATATGGGGCGTGCGAATGGTATTGCGTTTATCAAAGGCGATACCGCGATTTTTAAACCGCAGTCAGATGCGGACTGTGAACTGGTGATGCGCTTTGTATCAAAGACCTTGCGTGTCAGCACACGAGGCAGCTATTTGGCGTGCGGTTTTGGTCATAACGTTACCGCTGATGGTGTGTACCAAAAAACCAACTCAAAAAAGCCCAAATTTGAAAAGAATGACTGATTATAGCGACCGTCTGATCATTTTCGTTTAATTTTTATGAGAGACGTATGCGTCCAGTTCAGTTTTTACTCACGATGTTTGCGATTTTGGCACGGTTGATTGGTGGTACGTCAATGATAGCGACTGCTGCCAAATGGTTTATTCTCCTGTGTTTTATTGCAGCGGCCTACAATATGTCGATTGGCGTGCGTCAAGAAGGTTATGGCGTGGTTGAGGAGTTGCCCTTTTTATTACTTAATTTTGGTTTGCCGTCGTTGGTAGCTTTTGGTTTGCTTCAGAAAGTATTGTGACTTTTGAAGTTTCATCGTGAGTTCGCTTCAAAAGCGACGGTTTTGACCGTCGCTTTTTTGTGGTCGAAGCCTGCACCAAAATGTGCTTTTGCATTATTTTGGTGCAAAAAAACATAGATTGCACCAAAATAACTTTATAATCCAAGCACAATCAGCCTTACACTTGCATCCAGTTGTTCAGAATAAGTTCGGTACACCGAATCAAAGTTTATGCAGCGTCCGGCGCTGTTTGTCAATTGATTACACGTTAACAATCCATTTTAGGAGCCCAGAATGAGTGATATCGCATCAGTAATGCAACTGGTTAAAGATCAAGATGTAAAATTCGTTGATTTCCGTTTCACAGACACCAAAGGTAAGGAGCAACACGTTTCAGTACCGATTTCTGCATTTGACGAAGACAAGTTTGAATCCGGTCACGCGTTTGATGGCTCGTCGATTGCCGGCTGGAAAGGTATTGAAGCATCTGACATGTTGTTGATCCCTGATCCTGCAACGGCTAATCTGGATCCGTTTACGGCAGAAACCACATTGAACTTAACCTGCGACGTGATCGAACCAGAAGACGGTAAAGGTTACGATCGTGATCCACGCTCGATTGCCAAGCGCGCTGAGGCTTACCTCAAATCAACCGGTATCGGCGACACTGCGTTTTTTGGTCCAGAGCCAGAATTCTTTATTTTTGACTCAATTCGTTACAAAATCGACATGCAAGGTTCGTTCGTGCGTATTGGTTCTGACGAAGCAGGTTGGTCATCTTCGCACAAAACCGAAGGTGGCAACTTAGGTCATCGTCCCGGTACCAAAGGTGGTTATTTCCCAGTAGCGCCGACCGATACATTCATGGACATGCGTTCTGAAATGTGTTTATTGCTCGAGCAGCTCGGCGTACCGGTTGAAGTGCATCACCATGAAGTCGCGGGTCAAGGTCAAAACGAAATTGGTACTAAATTCTCGACTTTGGTTCAACGCGCGGACTGGACGCAAATCTTGAAATACGTGGTATTTAATGTTGCACATGCGTACGGTAAAACAGCAACATTTATGCCAAAACCAGTCGTGGGCGATAACGGCTCAGGCATGCACATTCATCAATCGATTTGGAAAGATGGCACAAACCTGTTTGCAGGTGACGGCTATGCAGGCTTGTCTGAAACGGCTTTGTATTATGTCGGCGGGATCATCAAGCATGCCCGTGCATTGAATGCAATCACCAACCCATCGACCAACTCGTACAAACGTCTCGTGCCGCATTACGAGGCGCCAGTTAAATTGGCATACTCTGCGAAAAACCGCTCGGCTTCGATTCGTATTCCATTTGTATCGAACCCTAAAGCACGTCGTATTGAAGCGCGCTTCCCGGATCCAATGGCAAATCCATACTTGGCATTCTCTGCGATGTTGATGGCAGGTTTGGATGGTATTCAAAACAAAATCCACCCGGGCGACCCGGCGACTAAAAACCTGTATGACTTGCCGCCGGAAGAAGATGCAAAAATCCCAACGGTTTGCAGCAGCTTAGAGCAAGCTTTGGAATGCTTGGATGCGGATCGTGAATTCTTGACGCGTGGTGGCGTGTTTACAGATTCAATGCTTGACGCATACATCGCGTTGAAAATGGAAGACGTTAAATTAACACAGATGACTGCAACACCTTTGGAATTCCAGTTGTACTACAGTCTGTAATTTAGACTTTCAGAATGAGCATTTGATTGCTCGTTCTGAAACAACTGTTTTGTGTTTCACTTGAATGCTCTTTGACCTATTTTAAGATGTGGTTAATTGTTTCAACCAAGGGCGTTGTGAGTATGACTTCTTTTCCCGTGTGAGAAGTTGACGGCGCTGGTATGTATTTATCAGCGCCTTTTTTGTTACTGAATGGGTAAAAGTTCGTTTAGAGGGATACTTTATAATATCAAGGTCAATCCTTAGTGAGTCGTCCATGAAAATCATTATTTGTATGTTTGTTGCATTATTGGTCTGGTTCGTACCTTTGGGCATCTCAGCACAAATGACAACAGACAGCCGTATTTATATCTGCACCGATGCCAATGGAGTTGTACGCTTGAATAACATTAAGTCGGGTTCGGGTTGTGTTGAGCGGGTGGTCAAAATTCCTGTGGTGGCTTATCGACCTGTGCCGCGCGCCGTCAGTTATTCGAATGTCAATATGAATGTGATGGGAGATCCTCAACCTGCATCGAATGCCTTGCTGGTGGGCTCAAGGGTTCCGAGCGGTTTACAAGCGCGGCGGGACGTTTCACGTAT
>JBIKPB010000042.1:0-9533 GCA_044357705.1 Formosimonas sp.
TGTCATATGAGTGTTTATCAGATTCGTACAATACGCTCGGTTCGCGCATGACTAAAGGCTTGTGTATGGCGGCTTTGCAGCTTGCGTTGAGCCATCGTCAACCAGCGGCAGGACTGATCTTGCATTCTGATCGTGGCAGTCAATACGGTTCGAAAGCTTATCGAGCATTGGTGAATGAGGCTGAATTGGTGGCTTCAATGAGCCGTAAAGGCAACTGTTATGACAATGCACCGATGGAAAGTTTCTGGGGTAGTCATTAAAAATGAATTAATGCATCATAAACGTGATCAAACCAGAAAGCAGGCTCGTGACGAAATCGTTGAATACATTGAAATCCTTTACAGCCGAATCCGTCGACATACGCGTTTGGGTATGTCTCACCCGCTCAATTTTTTAAACAATTTGAGCTTTTAAATTCTCAGAATTCTTGATGGACAATTGTCTACTATTATCAGCACAGGTAACCCCCCAGCTCATAAAGCTGGGGTGAGTGAGTTATGGTGTGACTTTGCTTTTTTGCACAGGCTCAGTTTTTATTTTGCTACAATACGCAAGGCATTTTTTGTAACAACGGTACACAGATTTACTCTGTCGACGGATAAAATAAACAACAAGAAAGAGGGCTTTCATGACCACGCAGCAACCTAACACACAGTCCGCATGGACTGAATTGACTGAGCTTTATGGTGCGAATCGCACGACAACGCTATCTACGTTGTTGGCGAACGACAGCAGCCGTCTTGAACGGTATCGCGCCAGTGCGGCGGGTGTGAGTTTGGATTATTCACGGCATTTAATCAATGACGATACGCTGAGTGCTTTCGAGAAGTTGTTTGAGCAGCAAGATTGGCAGGCATGGCGTGCCAAAATGTTTAACGGCGAAACCATCAATACATCTGAAAATCGCGCGGTGTTGCATGTCGCTTTACGCGGCTCGTATCAAGGCAACGATGCTGCGATTAACACCGAAATCTTGGAGACACAGTCGAAGTTTTTGGCGTTTGCCGAGCAACTACGCAGCGGCGAGTTGAAAGGGCACAGCGGTGCGGCATTTACCGATGTGGTGAATTTAGGCATCGGTGGTTCGGATTTGGGGCCGCGTTTGATTTGTCACGCGTTGGCGCAAAGTGATGCGACACCGCGCGTGCATTTTGTCGCCAACCTTGACCCCAATGAGATGGTGCGGACGCTCAAAGGCCTCAATCCTGAGACGACGTTGTTTATTTTGTCATCCAAAAGCTATTCAACCATGGAGACCCAGGCGAATGCGGAAGCGGCATTGGCTTGGTTGTGTGCAAATAATGGTGCCGATCCTGCAGCAATTAAAGCGGCGCATTTTTGTGCGGTGTCGAATAACATCAAGGCTGTCCGCGCGTGGGGCATTGACGTGACACGTTGTTTTACATTGCCTGAATGGGTTGGTGGGCGTTTTTCGTTGTGGTCTGCAGTTGGTTTGTCGGTTGCAGTCGCGATTGGGGCGGATGGCTTTAAAGAGTTACTCTGCGGTGCGCATGAGATGGATGAGCATTTTTTGACTGCGCCATTTGCACAAAATTTGCCGGTGTTGTTGGCCGCTTTGGGCATTTGGTATACTAATTTTTATGGCGCACAAAACCACGGTGTGATCAGTTACGCCGAGCGTTTGCGCTACTTGCCGGATTATTTGCAACAGCTTGAGATGGAGTCGAACGGTAAATGCGTTGATAAAGATGGCAATCCAGTGACTTACGCAACTTCTCCGGTATTGTTTGGTGGTTTGGGTACGACGACGCAGCACAGTTTTTTCCAAATGTTGCATCAAGGTACCCATTTGGTACCGTTGGACATCATCAGCGTCAATGCTGATGAGTCACTCAAAGTCCATAGAGGCGATACGCGTGGCGAAGATTTATTGTTATTTGCGCGCGCGCAATCGGATGCTTTGGCGTATGGTATTAATGCATTGCCTGCGAGTTTGCGTGATGCTTGGGCGGAAAAATCAAGCTACAGCCATTTTCCGGCAAGTCGTCCGAACAGCCGTATTCATTTGGAAGCGCTTACGGCGAAAACCTTGGGTGCATTGATTGCCTTGTATGAGCACAAAACCTTTGTACAAGGTGTTGTGTGGCATGTGAATAGTTTTGACCAATGGGGCGTCGAATTGGGCAAAGTGATGTTTGGTGCGCTTAAAAAGTAATTTTTGATCGATAATAAAAAACGCCTTGAAATGATTCAAGGCGTTTTTTATGTAGTACTTTTTAATCAAATTAAATCGTTTCGATTTGTTCCAGCTCAAACGCTTTATGCAATTCGCGTACTGCCAATTCCATGTATTTGTCATCAATCACGACAGAGATTTTGATTTCTGATGTTGAGATCATCTGAATGTTGACGCCGGCTTTTGACAAGGTTTCAAACATCAAGCTGGCAACACCAACGTGCGAGCGCATGCCGATACCAACCGCAGAAACTTTACAGACCTTGTCATCACCGATGACCATGGTTGCGCCCACTGCGCCTTTGATTTCATTTTCCAATACTTCCATGGCTTTTTTGAATTCATTGCGGTGAACGGTGAATGAAAAATCTGTTGTGCCGTTGGTGCTTTGATTTTGGATAATCATGTCCACATCAATATTGGCCACAGCGATTGGGCCGAGAATTTTAAAGGCCACACCTGGGGTATCGGGTACCTGCATCAACGTGATTTTCGCTTCATCGCGGTTAAATGCGATGCCTGAAATAATGGCTTGTTCCATAGATTCGTCTTCCTCATCTTCAAATGTGATTAGTGTGCCTGAGTGGGCTTCAACGTTAATGTCCATGTTTGGATCGGTTAAGCTCGACAATACACGGGTTTTGACGCGGTATTTGCCGGCGAACTCGACCGAACGGATTTGCAAAATTTTTGAACCCAAGCTCGCCATTTCGAGCATTTCTTCAAAGGTGACCTTTTCAAGTCGGCGGGCATTTTCGACCACACGCGGATCGGTGGTATAAACACCATCGACGTCGGTGTAAATCAAGCATTCATCCGCTTTGATTGCCGCTGCAATCGCTACCGCAGAAGTATCCGAGCCGCCACGACCGAGCGTGGTGATGTTGTTGTCGCTGTCCACACCTTGGAAACCCGTCACGATCACGACGCGACCGGCTGATAAGTCTGCTTGAATGCGCTTGTCATCAATCGACTCGATGCGTGCTTTCATATACGCATTGTTGGTTTTGACTGGCACTTGCCACCCAGTGTAGCTCACCGCGTCGGTGCCAATTGCTTGTAACGCAATCGCCAACAAACCGACCGAAACCTGCTCACCCGTTGAGGCAATCATGTCCATCTCTCGAGGGCTCACGTCCGCTGCGTCTTTGTTCAACTCTTTCGCCAAACCGAGCAAACGGTTGGTCTCGCCCGACATTGCCGAAGGCACCACGACCACTTGATGACCTGCTTTGACCCATTTTGCTACGCGTTGTGCCACGTTTTGGATGCGCTCAACCGAGCCCATTGACGTGCCGCCGTATTTATGCACCACTAAAGCCACGGAAATTCCCCTGTTTTTTTGTAAAATGTTCAATCCATAAAAATACATGATGCGGCGCAAAAATTCAAGTTTTTCATGCGTTTACCGCAGTTTTTCGCAAGACACTGTGCCGGCAATGGAACTTGCAGTACAATTTGGGCTTATGATGACTAATCCCTTTCCCCCTCAAGCTGCTCATTTATCACGTGCGCATTTGCTCGATTTGGTTCAATTTGCTGCGCAGCAACAAGCAACGATGACTTTTGACGTTAAATATGCGAGTACAGATAACTTCACGGGTTTACAGGTTTATGCGCAAGCGCGTGTTTTTTTGATGGATGCCGCCGCATATGCTTTGCGCGATGTGGCAGCAGATTTGGCGCGTCAAGGTTATGGTTTGCGCATATTTGATGCATATCGACCGTGGCATGTCACTGCGTATTTTTGGCAGCATTTTCCCGAGAGTCATTTGTATCTGGCCGATCCTGCTGAAGGTTCGCGTCACAATCGTGGCTGTGCGGTGGATTTGACGTTGTATGATTTAAAAACCGGACAAGAGATCGAAATGCCGAGTGCGTATGATGAGTTTAATGAAAAGTCGCACTTGAACTATGCCGGTGGCACCGTCTCGCAAAATGCCGCACGCGCCATTTTGCAGACCGCGATGCTTGCGCATGATTTTTCACCGCATCCACATGAGTGGTGGCATTTTGATTATAAAGATTGGCAAAATTACGCCGTGCGCGATGAGTCGTTTGACTCGTTTGATGCGTGTTGAGCTATGATTTTTTAAATACATTAAATGATCTGCACAATACAATGAGAGTGACAATGCAAAAATGGTTCTTGGTGGTATGGCTTTTGTGTGTGGGCGGCGTGCAAGCTGCTACGATTGAATCATGGGTGCCGCAAGGTTGGAAAGTGATTCAAAAGGCGCAAGGTGATTTGAATCGCGACGGTTTGCCTGACGTGGCGCTTATCATTGAAAATACCGATGCAAAAAATGTTGTGGCGAATGAACGCTTGGGCCCTTCGGAATTGAATCTGAATCCGCGTCATCTGCTGATTGGTTTTCAAAATGCGCAAGGGCAATACGATTTAAAGCTGGAGCAAACCCAATTTATTCCGTCGCCAAATGATGAAGAATCGAGTTGTTTGCAGGATCCGCTTGAAGATAGTGCGCCGATGAGTATTAAAAAAGGTGCGCTGCGCATTCAGTTGAATTATTGGTACAGTTGCGGGACGTGGTATAAGACCCAATATGATTTTGTTTTTCGTTATGATGGCACGGCGTTTGCGTTGATCGGTTTTGACACGATGTCCCTGCATCGTGGGTCGGGTGAGATTGAAAAGCAAAGTGTAAATGTCTTGACCGGCAAAAAAATAACTTTAGTCGGTCAGCGAATCGATCGTAATGACGCCTCAGAAGTTAAAACCCGCACGCAAGGTTTTAAATTCAAACAGGCGTGGACGTTAGAGCAATTAGACGCGGATACGACGGTCGAGTAGTGTCGTATTGTAGCGCGACGTTTCGCGCGCCCTCAACATCGTCGTCATAGGCAAAAAACAAAGTCAAGTTTGCACTCGGCAAGGCGCCCGCTGCTTGACTCGGCCATTCGATCAACGCAATGCTGTTTGGATTTAAATACTCATCGAAGCCGGCCGAAAACCATTCGCGCGGTTCGGCAAGGCGATACAAGTCGAAATGGTGCAGTTGGGTGCCATTGGTCAATTCATAGCTCTCCACCAAGGTATAGGTCGGGCTTTTGATCCGACCTGTTACACCGAGTGCGTGTGCTAAGTGACGCGTGAATGTGGTTTTGCCCGCTCCGAGTTCACCTTCTAAAAATACCACGTCACCGGCTTGTAAAATCTGCGCAAGTCTTTGGGCAAAAGCGGCGGTGTCGTGTTCGGAGTGAAGGTGTATGTTCATGGCTTTGGAAGTGGGTCAAATGTTGTCAAGAGATCCCTGATAAAATTGCTAATTTTCAATGCGGCAAAAGTGAGTTTTTACTTTACCGCAGTTCCGTATGATAACTGACTATGAGTTCAACACACAATCTGCGCGCATTCATCGAGTTGTCCGCCCAAGCTTTGGGGTTCAGTAAAGTCGCGATCAGTCAGCCCGAGTTGGCTTCCGCCAAAGCGGTTTATCTGAATTGGTTGGCGCAAGAGTATCACGGCGAAATGGGCTATATGGCGCGCAACATTGATGCGCGTTTTTCGCCGGCACAATTGGTGCCCGATGTGTTGAGCATTGTCAGCGTAACGATGCCGTATTTGGCTGCTGAATTGGACGACGATTGGCAGGCGCAGGCGTGGAAGACGATGGCAACGCCTGAGCAGGCTGCTATTTCGCGCTATGCACTTGGGCGTGATTATCATAAAGTCGTGCGCTCGCGATTGCAAAAACTTGTGGAGCAGCTGGCTGAATACCTTGCACCGACACCGTTGATTTATCGCGTCTTTTCCGACAGTGCGCCCGTTCCCGAAGTTGAAATCGCCCAGCAAACCACACTCGGCTGGCGTGGTAAGCACTCACTTTTGCTCAATCGTGAGCAAGGCTCGATGTTTTTTCTCGGTGAGCTGTATCTTAATCTGGATTTACCGCCCGATCCGCCGAGTACGCCACATTGCGGTTCGTGCTCGGCGTGTATGGATGTCTGTCCAACACAGGCGATTGTTGCGCCATACCGGGTCGATGCGCGGCGGTGCATTTCGTATTTGACGATTGAATACGCAGGCGAAATTCCGCATGAGTTTCGTAGCGCCATTGGCAACCGGATTTATGGTTGCGATGATTGTCAGTTGGTCTGCCCGTGGAACAAATTTGCGCAAAAAAGTGTGTTGCCGGATTTTGCATTGCGGCATGGATTAGACGATGTCAGCTTGCTTAAATTACTCGCATGGAGCGAGGCCGATTTTAAAACGCGCATGGCCGGCTCGGCTATTTATCGTATTGGGCATGCGCAGTGGCAGCGCAATATCTTGTTGGCTTTGGGCAACGCGCCTTTTACCGATGAGATTGTGGCGGCGATTAGGCCGTTCACGCGGCACAGCGATCCAGTTCTGGCGGAGCAGGCGCACTGGTCATTGGCACAACAAATCGCATGAGTAAGCTCTGTCCCTAAAAACATGAAGGTCTGATAAATATTGCACTGCAAGAGTGATTCGTACCCTTATTATTTGGTTTGATTGCCATAAAAAGCGTTGACAGGTCGTGTAAAGCACGGTTAAACTTAGCCTCATTTGTCGCGCAAAGCCAGTAAAATCGGGCTTTGCGCGAAATTCTATCCCTTAAATTTTGGCGTAAAAATGACAAAACACAAGCGACTTTTATGGGATCCTCGCGTTTTGTGTTGAAACTTAAGTGATTTTTGGATATATGCGGTAAATATCATTTTTAGAACTGTCGCTCTAAAGTGTATCTATTGTATAAAAAGTTTTTAGTTAATTAGAGGACTGCATGACGATTTTAGGTATCGCAGGCGTACAAATGCCTGTTTCAGCAGTAGCAGATAATATTGACATGATGGAGCGTTATGTTGCACACGTGCGTAAACGCTTCCCGTGGGTCAGTATGATGGTGTTTTCTGAGTTGTGCGTTTTTGGCTCAAGCCCTGCGCATGCGCAGACAATGCCGGGTGAAGCCGAACACCGTTTACAAGCCATTGCTGCCAAATACCGTATGTGGCTGATTCCGGGTTCTATGTTTGAAGCGCTCGACGGCAAAATCTACAACACCACTCCGATTATCAATGCCGATGGCATCGTGATTGATCGCTATCGCAAAATGTTCCCTTTTTATCCATATGAACAAGGCATCTCAGCCGGTGATCGTTTTGTGGTATTTGACATGCCTGAAGTAGGCCGTATTGGATTGTCTATTTGCTATGACATGTGGTTCCCTGAAACCACGCGTACGTTGGCAGCGATGGGAGCAGAGGTGATCATTCACCCCACGATGACCGATACAATTGATCGTGAACTTGAATTGTCGATGTGTCGTGCCGCTGCGGCGCAAAACCAGGCTTATTTCTTTGATGTGAATGGTGTGGGTGACGGTGGCGTGGGCCAATCGTGTGTGGTGGATTGTGCGGGTTATGTTGTTCATCAGGCATCAACCATGCCTGAAATTATGGCGATACAAGTGGATTTGGGTAAAGTTCGCCGTGAACGTGAACAAGGTTTACGCGGTTTGGGTCAAGTGCTCAAATCATTCCGTGAGCGTCCAGTTGAGTTCAGCGTATACGATCGCGCTTCACAAACTGATGATTATTTGTACACACTTGGCGCACTCAAAAAACCAGGCCGCAACCTCAACGATAACTTCAATGAGGAGCAAGAGGGCGACCCAATGAACAAAACCATGGAAATCAGTGGCCCAATGGGTTGATGAATGACGCGCGCCATAGTTGACGCGCGTTTTTTTGTGGATAGAAATCAAAGGATTAGCAATGATATCTACAGGTGAAAAAATTATACGTTTGTTCTTTAGCCTCTGTATTTGGGGGCTAAGTGGAATCGCTGTTTTTGGTTCGTTGGCATTGATTCGCTCAGCACTTGAGGGAAATAAAGAAAATTATGCAATAGCAACCACTCTTTTACTTGCTTGGATTGCTTTTTTCATAATGAATTTTGGTTGGATTTTAAATAAAAAAACGCCTCGATTAGTCACGGTTAGCGGCGCAATTATGGGCTTATTGTCACTTATTCAGTTTCCGATAGGGGGAGTTTGGGCAATAGTAACTATTCTATCGGCATGCTATTTTGTTTATTTTCATGAAAGTATTATTGATCAATCAAGCAAACTGTGCGAACCATCGAATATACCCAAAGAGGAAAAATAAATGAGTGGCTTAACGCAAAATGATATTAAAGTTTTAGATTTTTATGCTCAACAAGGGAATCGAGTTTTGTATTGGAACTATTTAGCGCATAAAGAGGGAGTGGATGGTTATCCAGCACTGGCAATGTCTGTTGTTAGAAACGACAATATTCCCGGCTCTGTTGCAAATCATTATGCTGCAAATATCGCAAAAGAAGTGAACGGCAAGAGTCTTACTGAACGTCAGTGGGAAGCGATTGGTGTAGATTTAATGAGAATTGACTTGGATTGCCGAAAAGCACTTATAAATGCATCGCGTCCAGATTTAGCGCTGAATTTACCAGCATCAGTTGTTGAAGCTGTTCATGATGAAACCTTTTCAAAATGGGGAATAACATCTAAAGCGTGGACTCCAAAAATATTATTCGAAGCATCTCGTACTGAGTTTGGGAAAGGTGCGGAGCAAGAAGTTTGGAATTTCATGCTCGACAATAGAAACCTTGGACTATCTCGAGGTTTAACAACGAGTGTGTTTATTGCAAAAGTTGATGAACATATCCCTGAAAAGTACTTTCAACGACTGGCTGTTGCTGATTTGGCAGCAACAAATGATCCAAACTATGAAAAGTATGACCAGATTGGTAATGTACGACTTGGTAAAGTTGGTGGGCAAGCCGTGTGGTATGAAGGTGCAATTAGTGCCGCCAAAGTTATTACAGACCCTGCAAAAATTTCTGAATTGAATGATGCTTATGCTGTTCGAGTAGAGCGATTAAACATGTACAAAGATTATGATGGAAAACGAAATACCCATCGCCATCGTGATGATCATTATCCTATTTTAGAGAGTAAGTTTTATTTTTCACAAAATGAAGCTGTTATGCCTGTTGAAACCTTTGCAAGAAATGACTTGAATAAAATTCAAGTAAAAGAAAGTAAGACAAACCCAATAGATGACATTTTTTCCAGCATCATGAACGCCCACATATCCAACGACCCTGTTAAATTAAAAGCGGCTCAGGTAGACGCATTTAATTCAGATTTGGCACAAAACACCTATGCAGAGGTTCGTCAGCAAAACATTGCAACGGAAACACAACTTGCCGAGCAACAACGACAAGCTGAATTAGAGCGTCAACAAACTGTTGCAATGGAAGCTACTGTTAGAACCATGCGAACGTAAGGAAAGCAAAATGTCACAAAAT
>JBIKPB010000100.1:0-6106 GCA_044357705.1 Formosimonas sp.
TAACTTCAATGAGGAGCAAGAGGGCGACCCAATGAACAAAACCATGGAAATCAGTGGCCCAATGGGGTGATCGAAAACGCGCGTTGTGGTATGAACGCGCGTTTTTTTATTAAACAGCACACTATAAAAAACCGAATCACACAAAGTAAACAAATCTATAAAAATTCACACAGGAACATCACAATGGTAAAAGCAAAATCCCCCGCACTATCGCTCAATCGCTATCGCAGCGTTTGGGAAATGCGTGACGATGGCTGGATCACCTTGACCGACAGTATGGGACGTTTGGTGGAGCTCAAGCAGGGCACTCCCGAGTTTGATAAGCAACTCGAACAATCTGCTGCTATTTTGATGCTGCTCGCACCGATTGAGCGTTTTTGGGCGTTTCCCGGTCGTCATTTATTTGCTGAAATCATTCGCTGGTTTGAAGAAGCCGATTACATCCGTGCACATAAAGCCGTGCGTCGCATCAACCGCATGCTGTCGGACAAAACCTATCGCCATCGTGAATTTGATGTGGACGAATCCCCCGAATCGATCGACATTGTCGCTGAGGAAGAGCGCGAGCGTGAGGCACAGATGGCACAACCGTATTTTGAAGTTTTGGTGGTGGGTGATTTGACGGCGGACGAACACGAAGCTTTGCGTCAACGCGTCATCCGCTCGCGCCGTAAAGATGATCAATTCATTTATGACGTCGTCGTTGCACCAACGTTTGAAGATGCCATGATTGCCACATTGTTTAACTTCAACTTGCAAGCGACCATCATTCGCCATCAATTCCCATTCAAATCCGAATACCAGCTCGATTTTGTGCGTGACATGCTCGCTGGCGTTGATGCTGAGGAAGTGGAGCGTTTGCCCGAATCTGAGCGTGGCATCATGCTGGGTAAGCAACTCAATTGCTTGCGTCCCGAAATGGATTTGTATTTGGTCACCGACGTATCGGCGGCTGAGGTCGGCGCAAAAGTCGGCGATGTGTTCAAACGTGTATTTTTCCGTGATGAGGATGATACTGAGTTGTATACATCCATCCAGCGTGGTGTGAATGAGCGCTTCCGCACGCCGTTCTTTAATGCTTTGAAGGAATATTCGAAACAACCGACCGGGGTGTTCCACGCCTTGCCGATTTCGCGTGCCAAGTCGATCATGAATTCAAACTGGATTCACGATATGGCGCAGTTTTATGGCTTGAATGTGTTTATGGCCGAAACATCGGCGACCAGTGGTGGTTTGGATTCTTTGCTCGAACCGGTGGGGCCATTGAAGTTGGCGCAAGAATACGCGGCGCGTGCATTCGGTGCGAAAAAGACTTTCTTCGCGACTAACGGTACCTCAACGGCGAACAAAATTGTTGTGCAAGCAATTGTGAAACCTGACGACATCGTCATCGTTGATCGCAACTGCCATAAATCACACCACTACGGTATGGTTTTGGCCGGTGCGCACGTGGCGTATCTCGACTCGTATCCACTGAACGAATACTCTATGTACGGCGCAGTGCCGATTCGCGACCTCAAGCGCACCTTGTTGCAATACAAGCGTGCCGGAACGCTCGATCGCGTTCGTATGGTGTTGCTCACCAACTGTACGTTTGACGGTGTGGTGTACAACGTTGAACGCGTGATGGAAGAATGTTTGGCGATCAAGCCTGATCTCGTGTTTTTATGGGATGAGGCGTGGTTCGCGTTCGCACGATTCCACCCAACGTATCGCCACCGCACCGCCATGGCGACCGCTGCTGAGCTCAAAGCACGTTTCAAAGACCCCGCGTACATCGCCAAATACGAAAAATTCGCCGCCACCATGACCGATGCGGATTGGGATGACGAAGAAAAAGTACTGAATACGCGCCTGCTGCCCGACCCAGCCAAAGCCCGAGTGCGCGTCTATGCCACACACTCAACGCATAAAACCTTGACCAGTTTGCGCCAAGGCTCGATGATTCATGTGTGGGATCAGGATTTCAAAGACAAAACCGAAGAAGCCTTCCACGAAGCGTATATGACGCACACCTCAACGTCGCCCAATTACCAAATTTTGGCATCGCTGGACGTGGGGCGTCGTCAGGTTGAGCTTGAGGGTTACGAGTTGGTTCAGCGCCAAGTCGATCTCGCCATGACTTTGCGCGAACGAATCGCCTCGCATCCATTGTTGAAAAAATATTTTACGTTCTTAAAAGTCGCCGACATGATTCCCGCTGAGTATCGCAGTTCGGGCGTTGATGCGTATTTCAGTGTCGAAAAAGGTTGGGCGAATATGGAGGCGGCGTGGATTCAGGACGAGTTTGCACTCGACCCATCGCGCTTGACCCTCGCCATTGGCGCGACAGGTATTGACGGCGACACGTTCAAAAACAAATATTTGATGGACAAATACGGCATCCAAATCAACAAAACATCACGCAACTCTGTGCTGTTTATGACCAACATCGGCACGACGCGTTCCAGCGTGGCGTACTTGATTGAAGTGCTTGTGAAAATTGCACAAGAAATCGATGAGCGTGTCGAAGACATGAGCGCAGTGGAGAAACGCATTCACGAGCAACGCATCAAATCGCTGACCGAGGATTTGCCGCCATTGCCCGATTTTTCACGTTTTCATCCAGCGTTCCAGCACAGCACCAAGCAATCGTTGGTTACTCTGGAAAAGGAGGAGAAAAAAGGCACGGCAAAAACTGAAAAAGTGGCAAAAGGCAAAACCAAGGCCGAAAAAATTCATGAAGCGATCATCACGCCGGACGGTAATATCCGCCGCCCATTCTTCTTGTCTTATGACGAAGAAAACTGCGAATACTTCCCGTTCGGTGCGTTGCGTAAAGAAATCAACAAAGGCCGCGATGTGGTTTCCGCGATGTTTGTGATTCCTTACCCACCGGGCTTTCCGATTCTCGTGCCGGGTCAAGTCATCAGTATGGAGATTGTCGACTTTATGGAAGCTTTGGATGTGAAAGAAATTCACGGTTATCGCCCTGAGTTGGGCTTCCGTGTCTTTACGGAACAATCGTTACAAACGGTGATTCAACCGGGTGACTAAAACAAAACCTTGATGACTTACTGATGGGACTCAGTAAGTCACTATTTTTGCGCGGGTTGGGTGAGGCGATTCAAACCGAACCGGAGCATCTTTATTTAATACAACAGCATTAGGAGACAAACCATGCAAACCATCCGCAACGTATCGGATTTAAGTTTATTTTTTCATCGCAACGAAAAGCCCATTTATTTCATCAGCGCCACTAACTTTAATCTGATGGGGATTGATCGTTGGGTGCGTCGCTTCCGTTACATCAATTATATTGATTGCTTTGACGGTCGCCATCCGAACGTTTTTGTGCCACCGAAGTTGCCGCACGAAGAGTTTGAGTCGATTGAAGACATCAATAATTATCTGTTGCAGCACAAAGCGGTGATTGATTACATTGAGCGTAATGGTGGCGATCCTGCTGCGGTATTTTTAATGTTTGACGAAAAAACCGAAGAGTTGTGCGATGAGTTGGGGTTGGATTTATGGTTCCCTTCTGCCGCGTTGCGTACCCGTTGCGATAACAAAATGGAAACGGTGCGGATTGGTAACGCTGCTGGAGTGCCGTCGGTACCGAACGCTTTGGAAAAAGTCGACAGCTATGAGCATCTGATGCAAATCGCCGAGCGTAATGGTTTGGGACAACATTTGGTCGTGCAGACGGCGTTTGGTGACTCGGGTCACACCACTTTCTTTATCAGCAGCAAAGAAGACTTTGACAAGCACGCGGATGACATCATCAAAGATCCTGAAGTCAAAATCATGAAACGCATCAATTGTCGTGGTGCGACTTTGGAAGCGGTGGCGACCCGTTCGGGTACACTGGTTGGTCCACTGCTGACCGAAGTGGTCGGTGCGGCTGAACTCACACCTTATAAGGGTGGTTGGTGTGGTAATGAAGTATTTTCGGGAGCATTCTCCGAAGAAGTGCGCTACAAAGCGCGTGAAATGGCCATGAAGTTCGGTGATCAATTGGTCGAAGAAGGCTATCGTGGTTACTTCGATTTGGATTTCTTGATCGACAAAGATACCAACGAAGTCTATCTGGGTGAATTGAATCCACGCATTTGCGGCGCTTCGCCGATGACCAATCATGCCGCATTTGCTTACGCTGATGCGCCATTGTTCTTGTTCCATTTGATGGAATTCTCGGGCGTGCCATACGAGTTGGATACTAAAACGTTGAACGCGCGTTGGGCTGAGCCGCATTTCATTGATGGCTGGAGCCAAGTGGTGATCAAGCATGTTGAAAATAACGTTGATGTCGTCACTCATGCGCCACCATCGGGTATTTACCGCATGTCTGAGGATGGTGCGGTGTCGTATCACCGTTTTGATTACAACCGCCAAGCGATTGATTCGGAGCGTGAAGCGTTTTTCCAACGCATTACAGGCCCCGGTGATTATCGCTACGAAGGCGCAGATTTAGGTATTTTGATTACGCGTGGTCGTTCGATGAACGATGATTTCCGTCTGAACTTGCGCGCTCGCGATTGGATTGGTGGCATTAAGAAGTACTACAGCGGTTCACCGATTGCTGCGACGCCTGATTTTTATACACCGGCACCCGGCTCATTTAAAATTTTATAATGCGATTTAAGGGGGCGGATGCGCCCCCTTATGGTGCAGGTCGTGCTTTCGCCATGTTACAATGGTTCGTTAAATTAACTAAAAGTCATTAAAGAAGCAGCCACTTTGCTTTTTGATGCGGCATTTATGGGTATTTCCACAATACATTTTCGTGCTTTGTCCGAAGACGCGCCCGCCAACAAATGGTTGGCGCGTGCGCAGCATTTTTGGCCGGCATACGAGCGTTGGTATGGTTGGGGTGGCTTGACGCGGCGACCGAGCTACTTGGCTTGTCGGCGAAATTTACGAGCGCACATGCCTGAAATCGTGCCCATGTATGAAAAACTCACTGAAATGCTTGGTGGTGAAGATTCGCAGGCGCGTTTCTTAAGCATGTGGACACCGCCGCCATTTATTGCAGGTTGTTCGCAAGCGATTTGGCAAAATCCACACAACTTTCATGCGGGCACTAACGCAGCTTTGCTGCGTAATTATGATTTTTCGCCTGCACTGCTCGAAGGCAGTTTGTTTGCTACCAAATGGCATGGTCAGCAGGTGATCGCCATGTCTGATTGCATTTGGGGCGTGTTGGATGGCATGAATGCATCGGGTGTTGCCGTTTCGTTGTCGTTTGGCGGGCGAACGGTGGTGGGTGAAGGTTTTGGCGTACCTTTGATTTTGCGCTATGTGTTGGAGTTTGCCACCAGTGGTTTGGAGGCTGTTGCGATGCTGAGTCGAATTCCCTCACACATGAGCTACTCGGTCACCATTTTGGATAAAACCGGCTTTCACGCAATTGTTCATCTGGCTCCAGACCGTGCGCCGCAAGTCGTACATGAGAAAGTCGTCACGAATTTTCAAGGTGAAGTCATGTGGTTGGCACATGCGCGTGCAACGCGCAGCGTCGAGCGGCGCGACACGTTGCAAAGTTGCCTTGCTGGGGGCGCAAGTTTACCAGAGGTGACCAATGCGCTGATGCAACCACCTGTTTTTCAAACGTCATTTCATCGAGGTTATGGTACGTTGTATGGTGCGGTTTATTTACCCGAAGAAAATTGCGTCGATTACATCTGGCCTTCTTATCGCTGGCGTCAGTCGTTGGACGCGTTTGTTGAGGGTGAGGTGAAAGTCAGCTATGGCGTGACTTATTTGGATGAGATGCCGGGTGCTGAAAAAGCGGCTGTGACCGTGCCGTCCTCAAATGTGGGGGTGGATGTCAGTTGGATGGATGATGTCGTTCAACCCCATGAGGTGGTGCGTTTGGAAGTGATGTCCGGCGCTGAAAATATGCAGTTTGTGCCGTGGGAAGATAACGGCTACAAATGGTAATGGGATCATAAGCGCTCCCAAAAGCAGCCTCTGAATGAGGCTGCTTTTTTATTATGTGATTAGCGATCGTTGTTTTTGTATCGTTTGGGGCGCTTATTTTGATTGGATGAAAAGTTCGTGTGTGCAAACGCCTTGCATGAATTGCTGATTTAAATTAGAATGATTCTCATTTGTTAAATTAAGC
>JBIKPB010000239.1:0-2920 GCA_044357705.1 Formosimonas sp.
GACTTGGGCATCATTATAAATACCAGGGTCGCGACCCAAAAATGGCGAGCAACCTTCCATCGCTATCGTCACCTCAGTAATGAGCAATCAGCCCTCGGCGCGCTGTGCGTAGTACTGCGCCAGCAAGATACGGTTGGGCAGGGTCAAAGCGCCTGAGGTCAATGGCTGAAATAAAGCGCACCATGCGCTCAAATAACGGAGTTGAGTGTAACATGGCAAAATCATTTTCACAGGAGGCCGAAAATGTCCTTACGTCGAAAAATTTTATACGCACTGTTTAAACACCCCGATATGAAACCCGAATCAAACAACCCCGTCATCCAACCCAAACGCCTGAAACGCCACTTTGTCATGATGCGCGTTCATGTCGGTGAAAACGGTTTGGTTAAAACAGTGACGATTAAAATGAGTTGCGGCGATCCAAGCATTGACCAAATGGCAATTACTGAAGTCAAAAGCCATCAATTCGCACAGCCCCGCGTCGGTCACAAAGCCGTCGCGCAGTGGCACAACATGCGCTGGGAAGTACCTCAGCATTTGCATTGAAATTTTTGGAGGGTATATGTTTAAAAAAGCATTGACTGCACTGACTTTGATCATCAGCTTACCCGCGACAGCCTGCTCGGTGCTTACCCCCGAATTTCACGATTTGCTGGAGCAACCGACACATGCCATCGTCGTCGGTCATTATCTACCCGAACCAAGCGATACCAGCGGACGCCATTATTCCAATTTATTTATCGTGACTGAAGTGTTGAAAGGAAATGGCGACATAAAGCTGCAACAATACCAGCTCATGATGACAGGGCCTTGGGGCAACACGTGCGAAGTATCGACCCAAAAGGCATCTGGCTCACCGGAAGAAAAAAATAATCCCGTGGTTTTATTGATTGATCGAAAAATTGACAAAAATACTCTGGATCTACCCTTTATGGGGCCAAAAGCAGGCATTGTTGATGGGGATGTCATCACAACCCGCTCTTACATCAAAAAAAGCCAAAAACCTTATGACTGGCAGTCTCTGAACAAACCGCAAGAAATCAAAATGAAGTTGGCGACATTCAAACAATGGCTCAGAAGCGACCGAAGCCAACCTGTGCCGTGGCAAGTGACTCACAAGCAGTCAAATTAAGATTGATGTTGGGCTTGCACCGATTTTAAATACGCATCCAACCAATTCAAAAATGCATCTGTCGTGCGCGCCACATTCAAACGCATAAAGGTCGAAACACCCTGACTCGGTGAAAACAGCCCTCCTGGGGCGACCAACCAGCCCTCATTCATGGCCGCCAAAGCCAAGGTGTTGGTGTCCACTCCAGTATCAACCCAAACGAACAAACCATCTTGGGTTTGCGGTGGATACACCAGGCCAATTTTGGGCAAGGCACTGCGCATCCGTTCATGTGCATTAGCGACGCGCAAACGGAGTTTTTCAAGGTGACGGCGATGTTGACCATCAACCAACAAACGATGCACGACCGCTTCATTCATCTCAGGACTGGATAGACCCGATAGCATTTTTTGCCCGACAAAGCCCTGAACATGCGCTTGTGGGCAACAAACGACTGCTACGCGCAAACCGGCCGCCAAGCTTTTAGAAAATCCTGCCACATAAAATACACGCTTGAACTGATCAAGTGCTGCGTAACGCAACGCCGGCGCACCTTTGCTCACACCGGCATGAAAATCACCATAAATATCATCCTCCAACATATAACAATCATGCTCATCAAGTAAGCGTAATACCTGATAAGCCCGTGCCGGCGACAAGCCGAACGAGGTCGGATTGTGCAGCACACTGTTGGTCAAATACAATTTGGGCTTGTCATGCGCCATTACGCGCGTGAGGATTTCGATATTCGGCCCATCTTCGTCGCGCGGCACACCGATCACTCGCAAACCATGTTTGCGCAAACTCTCAAACAACCAAAACCAGCTCGGATCATCGACCAAAACTGCATCGCCCGCCTTGAGAAAATAGCGCGCCATCAAATCAATTGCACTGGATACGCCTTGTGTACAAACCATTTGCTCAGGTCGCGCCAACATGCCGATTTGATGCAGTTGCACCACCATTTGCTCACGCAAGCGAATGAAACCCTGCACATGACCGTAATCATAAATATGCGATTCGCACGCTCGTGTCACGCTGCGCACCGCAACGCCAACCCGTTCATTCTCCAGCCATGACAAGGGCAACAAACCGCTACCCGGTGATTTGTCCTCTGCCACATCCGAAAAAATATGGCGCAACAACCATGTCGCGTCCACCGCACCGTTGTCGGTCAAAGCACCCGTTTGCGAGCGCTCGCTGGCTGAATGTTGAGATGCCGCAGTAATTTGTGCGACATAAAACCCAGAGCCTGCACGTGAAATCAAGACGCCAGACGCCACCAATTTGTCATAGGCATGCACAATCGTAAAACGGCTCACGCCTAGCTTATCGGACAAAGCACGTACCGAAGGGACGCGCGCGCCCGGCGCATAAAAGCGCATCTCAACACGCTCAGTCAGCCATGCGACAACCTGATCGACTTTATTAAAGCGTGCATCCAGCCCTTTTACCGCGCTATTGGCACCAGTTGCATAAGTATTCGCGTCATGAAAAATTGTATCGTTAACCATATCTATACAGTTCAGAAATTGATCGGACAAGTGTATCGGTACTGTACTGTATTTTTTCGGTAAAGTATATGCATTATTTGGATAAGTCTTGGTTAAAAGCTTTGAACGTCAGACTGACTTTTAAGCTGCGACACCAACCATAAAAAACACACCGACCAAGGGACGCCACATGCACATTGCCATCCTCACATTTGACGGTTACAACGAGCTCGATTCATTGATCGCCCTCGGCATCCTCAATCGCGTCAAGCGTGCCGATTGGCGTGTGTCGATTGCCGCGCCGACTGAAACGGTG
>JBIKPB010000142.1:0-4817 GCA_044357705.1 Formosimonas sp.
CGATTTGAGCAGGTGCAGCGTTTGCTCAAAGATGTGGGGATTGCGTTCACGCTTAACCCGCGTTTGGTGCGTGGCTTGGATTATTACAATCACACCGTGTTTGAGTGGATTGTCGATGGCGAAACACTCGGCTCGCAGGGTACAATATGCGGTGGTGGCCGTTACGATGGTTTGTTTGAATTGCTTGGTGGTAAATCGACACCGGCGGTTGGCTTTGCGATTGGTTTAGAACGCTTGATTTTGCTCACGCAAGAGTCGCTCAAACTCAACTTGGACACATCATGCGACGTGTATGTCTTGCATCAAGGCGAAGCGGCAGCGCGTGCGGCATTCAGTAGCGCGAATCAATTGCGCCAAATGGGTTTGTCGGTCGTTTTGCATTGCGGTGGTGCAGAAGGCGCAGGCAGCTTTAAGTCGCAAATGAAAAAAGCCGATGCGTCGGGTGCTGCGTATGCACTGATTCTCGGTGAGGATGAAGTGGCAACACAGACCATAACAATCAAGCCATTACGTGGCGACGGAGAGCAAGTCAAAGTCGATGCGGTTGATGCGGCGAGTTATTTGATGCAGCAGATTGCAGGCGTTTAAAAGAACAATTCGAGAAGGTAAGCGTTTACTTGCTCGAGCGATAGGATTCAATGTGCCGACTGAGGCACACGATGACGATGAGTCAACCAATATTGAAAACCAACATGTGGTTTTACTTTTTTAGATAGGGCAGATATGGCATTCGATTTAGATGAACAAGAACAGATGGAAAACTTGCGCGCTTTTTGGGAGCGTTGGGGCAAGTGGATTACCGGTGCATTAACGATTGGCGTGATTGCGGTGTTGGGCTGGAAAGGTTTTGGCTATTATCAGGTTAAGCAATCTGAAAAAGCGTCGCAAACTTATGAGGCGTACGCCACTGCGTTGCAAAAGAAAGATCCGAGTACAGAGGCAACATTGGCGACTTTGCAAAACGATTTTGCTAAAAGCCGTTACACTGCATTGGCGACATTAGATGCTGCTAATGCCGCGATTGTCGATAAGCAGTGGGATAAAGCACAGGCTGCTTTGCAATGGTTGGTCAGTAATGGGACGCTTGAAAACCAAGCGGTTGCCCGTTTACAACTTGCCGATGTTTTGGCGCAAATGGCCAAAAATGATGAAGCATTGAAGACTTTGGAAACGATTCCCACTCCAGAGTTTACCGCTGCATTTGCCAACAAAAAAGCCGATGTTTATTTGCTGATGAATGACAATGCCAAAGCGCGTGAGTCAATGCAAGCTGCGATCACATGGTTGGGCACGCAGGGTGTGAAAGACGAGCAATTAGAAAAAGCTTTGAAAGAAAAATTAGAATTGTTACCCAGTTAAATGGATCACCTACGAAAATGTTATTTGGATTTTTCGTAGCTTTTATCAAATTTTGTACGGGTTTCCCGCTCAAAATTTCTGTTCCCCGACAATAGGTTGGGGTTCACTTTTTCGGAATGAAATATGAAACCAGTCATCGCACTGGTCGGACGCCCCAATGTGGGTAAATCGACTTTATTCAATCGCTTGACCCGCTCGCGTGACGCCATCGTCGCTGATTTTGCAGGTCTGACGCGTGACCGTCATTACGGTCAGGGGCGCATGGGCGAACGGCCGTTTCTCGTGATTGATACTGGTGGTTTTGAGCCGGTTGCCAAAGATGGTATTTATCACGAAATGGCCAAACAAACTCGCCAAGCGGTAATTGAAGCCGACGTGGTGATTTTTATCGTCGATGGTCGCGCGGGTTTGAATGCTCACGATCAAATCATTGCCGATGATCTGCGTAAAACGGGTCGTACGGTTGTGCTCGCGGTAAATAAAGCCGAAGGCATGCGCCACGCCAACGTGACAGCAGATTTTTATACGCTCGGTCTGGGCGATCCGGTGGTGATTTCCAGTGCGCACGGTGATGGTGTGCGTGAATTACTTGAGTATGTATTGGACGGCGTGCTTGGCCCAATCGTTGATGAAGACGACTGGCTCGAAGGCGCGGATGAAGACAATGATCCATTTGCGCACCTTGATAAAGTCGCACGTGATGCCGAAATTGATAAAATTTTGAGTGGTAAAGATTCGGAAGCGGACGACAAGCCCACTTTAGAGGACGACTTGCACCGCTCGACCCGCCCGATCAAAATCGCGGTGGTCGGTCGTCCGAATGTTGGTAAATCGACGTTGATCAACACATTGGTCGGCGAAGAGCGCGTCATTGCGTTTGACATGCCCGGCACGACACGTGATGCGATCGAGATCGAGTTTGAGCGCAACGGCAAGCAATACGTCTTGATTGACACGGCAGGTTTGCGCAAGCGCGGTAAAGTCTTTGAGGCGATTGAGAAATTCTCCGTGGTCAAGACTTTACAAGCCATCTCTGATGCTAACGTGGTGATTTTGATGCTGGATGCGGCACAAGACATTTCGGAGCAAGATGCGCATATTGCTGGCTTTATCCTTGAGTCGGGGCGTGCCTTGGTGGTCGCGGTCAATAAATGGGATGCAGTCGACAGCTATGAGCGTGATCGGGTCAAAGTTGATATTTTGCGTAAACTGATTTTCCTCGATTTTGCCAAATTTCATTACACCAGCGCAGTTAAAGGTACCGGTGTCGATGCGTTATTGTCGTCCGTACATACTGCGCACGCAGCGGCGTTTACCAACTTATCCACGCCAAAACTGACGCGAGTGCTGTATAACTGCATCGAGCATCAAGCGCCGCCACGCAAAGGCAGCGGCTCATCACGCCCTAAATTGCGTTATGCACATCAAGGTGGTCAAAATCCGCCGGTCATCGTGATTCACGGTAACTCGCTGGAAGATGTCCCCGATTCGTACAAGCGATTCCTCGAAGGACGTTTTCGCGATGCATTTAAGTTGGAAGGTACACCATTGCGTATTGAGTTTAAAAACAGTAAAAATCCTTATGCGGATCGTAAAAAGCGATTTAAATAAGGCTTGCGCATAAGTATAAATACTTAGATAATGCGCTTGTAATGAAAAGTCACTTAAAACTGCATTTTTTAGCCATCATCTTGAGTTAAGATAGGACTATTGCGTACAATGATTATTTTTAAGCGTGTGCGCTTGATTTTTAAAATTTATAACCTCAGCGGAGAATAAAATGAACAAAGGACAACTGTTACAAGATCCTTTCTTGAATGCCTTGCGTAAAGAGCACGTACCCGTGTCGATTTACTTGGTCAACGGTATTAAGTTACAAGGGAATATCGAATCATTTGATCAATACGTCGTGTTACTGCGTAATACGGTAACGCAAATGGTTTACAAACATGCGATTTCAACCATTGTGCCATCGCGCCCAGTGAACATTCAAGAAATTCAACAAACTGCTGAATAAGTATTATTTGTGGTTTTTAGGTGAATCGCCGCCCGCTGAACACTCAGCGGGCGGTTTTGTTGTTGTCGCGAATAAATAATGGAGCTACGGAACAGTAAAAAATGACTTTTCCGTAATTGAGTTTAGAAATTTCCTCAGAAAACTCCTGATAAAATTTAAAGAAAAATCAGCACATCTTCCGCCCGAATACAATTAGCGGATCATTTAAGCATGGGTTGCTTGATAAAAAGGATAAAAATAAATGCGAACAATTATTGTCGGACTGAATTTTGGTAAAGGCGGTGACTTTGACGCCTCAATGGAGGAGTTGCATCTGCTTGTCAACAGCGCGGGCGGTGACGTTTTGGCTGCCGTTACCGGTACGCGAAAGTCGCCTGATGCCAAACTGTACATCGGTAGCGGCAAAGCAGAAGAAGTCAAACTCGAAGTCGAAATGCACCGCGCCGATTGCGTGGTGTTCAATCACGCGATCAGCCCCGCGCAACAGCGTAATTTAGAGGAAAACCTCGGCGTACGAATCATGGATCGCACGGCACTGATTCTCGATATTTTTGCCCAGCGTGCCAAAAGCCACGAAGGTAAATTACAGGTCGAAATGGCACAACTCGAATACATGCAATCACGCCTCACAGGCTTGTGGACGCATTTAGAACGTCAGCGCGGTGGTATCGGGATTCGTGGCGGTATGGGCGAATCGCAGCTCGAGATTGACAAACGCTTGATCTCAGAACGGCGCATGAAACTCAAAGCCGAATTAGCAAAATTTGAACGCCAGCATCTCACCCAACGTCGCGCGCGCGCCAAAGGCACCGGCCTAAATGTCTCATTGGTCGGTTATACCAACGCCGGCAAATCGACTTTATTCAACGCATTAACCAGTGCTAAAGCTTATGCCGCCGACCAGTTATTTGCAACGCTCGACACCACCACACGTAAAGTCTATGTCGAAGGGGCGGGGCAAATTGTCGTGTCCGACACGGTGGGCTTCGTTCGTGACTTACCGCACTCGCTGGTCGCTGCATTTCGTGCGACATTGGAAGAAACGATTCATGCCGATGTATTGCTGCATGTGGTTGATGCTGCCAGTGGGGTGCGTTTGGAGCAAATAGACGAGGTCAACAAAGTCTTAAAAGAAATTAACGCCGACAATGTACCGCAGGTTTTAGTTTGGAACAAAATCGACTTATCTGCTCATGAGCCTTCGATTGAGCGCGATGAAAACGGCCGAATCGCGCGGATTTTTATCAGTGCCAAAACAGGTGCCGGCATGGCTGATTTGCGCGAAGCTTTGGTTGAGTTAGCGCAGAACTACACGCCAGAGTGGCGACGCGAGCAAGAGCAGCAACAAGAGTGGAACGATGATCCAAGATTCAGAAAAATCGAACAATAAATCGAGCCGCTTAATGAGTTGCTTAAAAAATAAACCATGCGATACGTCTAC
>JBIKPB010000165.1:0-4215 GCA_044357705.1 Formosimonas sp.
GGCCGAACAAAACCCATTTGTTGGTCGGCACATAATCTAAACCATCGTTACGCCGCTCGGCTGGTGTTAAGCGATTGTCATCCAGTTCAAACACCTTTTCGGCCAAAAACTTACTGTAAAAACGGTAGGCAATCGCGTAGCAACACACCGCCGTGAGCACCAGCCAGAGCGCGTTGATGTGTTCGCCGCGTTGCAGTGCGAGCATTGCAAAGGCAGCCGTCCCTAAGACTGCGATGGCAATCCAGAGTAACTTGGATTTGATCTGATTCATGGTGTTTCCTTTTTTGACAAGCGTCTGTCTCGTTAGAATGAGGGCGCGATCTGAATGTTTGAGTGTTCAAAATTCAGAGTAGGGTCATTCCATTGGATTATGAAGTTGCAATCTGAGTTGCCTCAAAATACTAAGGCGTGAATCTGTCAGCTTCCTTACAAAGACTGGAGCGGACATATATATGCGGTCATTTTGTATCCATTTTTATAATGTCGTGAATTGAAACGATCATAATCAATAAGCGGTTGAGCTGCGGGGCATAAGGTTATAGAATGCGACTTTTAATGTCTCACCAAAGGAGTCGTCATGACCACGCAAATTATTAATACAACCAACGCCCCAGCAGCCATCGGTCCTTATTCTCAAGCGATTAAAATTGGCGCTTTGGTATTCACTTCAGGTCAGCTGGGTTTAGATCCGGCGACTGGCGAATTGGCAAACGGCATCGAAGCGCAAGCGCATCAAGCATTCAAAAATCTCGATGCGATTTTGAAAGAAGCCGGTGGTTCATTGGCTGGCGTCATCAAGTTCACGCTGTTTTTGACCGACTTAGGCGACTTCGCTAAAGTCAACACCATCATGCAAGAATACGTCTCTGCACCATTCCCTGCGCGCTCGACGATCGGCGTGGCAAGTTTGCCAAAAGGCGGTTTGTTTGAGATTGAAGCCATCGCGCAGATTCATCATTGATCAAATTTTGATCTTTATTTGTTAAAAAAGCATGGTTAATCCCATGCTTTTTTGTGATTCAAGATAAATAGCATCGTTTGCAAACGCTGCATCCGGAGTTTAATTTCACTGTAAACTATCTAAATCTAAAATAAATAGTTTCATACAATCGTTTTGCAAGCTAACTTCTCCAAATCCCTCAAAATTACGCCCAAACTGGCCGAAAAACTGGTCAAACTCGGCGTGCGCAGCGATCAAGATATTTTGCTGCACATTCCATTGCGCTACGAGGACGAAACCCACATCACGCCGGTCGCTGATTTGCGGTTGGGGCAATTTGCGCAAGTACAAGTCCGAGTGGTCGAACACAGTGTGCAGTTTCGCCCGCGTCGTCAGTTGATCGTGACCACGGTCGATGACAATGGCGAAACTTTGATTTTGCGTTTCATTCACTTTTACCCCAATCATTTAGCTGCGTTCACGCCCGATGCGCTGGTGCGCGTGCAGGGCGAGGCGCGGCATGGACACTTTGGCATGGAAATGGTGCATCCGCGCTTTCAGTCGGTAACAGAATTGACGCCGATGGCTGATACCTTGACGCCGGTTTATCCGACCACCGATGGTTTATCACAATCGGCGTGGCGTAAGTTGATGGTGCGAGCATTGGAAGAAGTACACTTACCCGAAATTTTGCCGCACCAGATTTTGGACGAATCATGGCCGACGTTGCAAGCGGCCGTTCAATTGTTACACGCACCGCCGCCCGACGTTAATCCGTCTGCGTTGACCGAGCGCGATCATCTCGCTTGGGCGCGGATTAAGTTTGAAGAGTTGCTTGCGCAGCAATTATCGCTCACGCAGGCCAAACTCAAACGCCGCGCAGAGCGCGCGCCGAGTTTGACGGCACAAAGCGATGTGCTCGATCGCTTCATTGCACAACTGCCATTCAAAATGACTGGCGCGCAAACGCGTGCGTGGGCGCAGATTCAGCAAGACATGATTTCCGATAATCCGATGAACCGATTGCTGCAAGGCGATGTCGGCTCCGGTAAAACCGTGCTCGCCGCGCTTGCCTGCGCGCAATGTGTATCGGCAGGACGACAGGCCGCCGTGATGGCACCGACCGAAATTTTGGCCGAGCAGTTGTTTGAAAAACTGCACGGTTGGTTTACGCCGCTCGGCATTAACGTCTCATGGCTCGCCTCCAGCGTCAAGAAAAAAACCAAGGCTGAAGTTTACGCCGCGCTCACTGCCAACGAAGTGCAGATTATCGTCGGTACGCACGCGTTGATTCAAGATGCGGTGCAATTCTATGATCTGGGCTTGGCCGTGATTGACGAGCAGCATCGTTTCGGCGTCGCACAACGTTTGGCATTGCGCCAAAAAATGAACGAAAGCGTGCAAGGTCAGCGCACGCCACAATATGACGCACCACATCAACTGATGATGAGCGCGACGCCGATTCCGCGCACGCTTGCATTGTCGTATTTCGCCGATTTGGATGTCGCCGTACTTGATGAGTTACCGCCGGGACGTACGCCTGTTGTTACCAAACTGATCGATCAAAGCCGCCGTGCGGATGTGGTCGAAAAAGTGGCGCAACAAGTCGTGCAAGGCGAACAAGTGTATTGGGTGTGTCCTTTGATCGAAGAGTCCGAAGCGCTTGAATTGCAAACCGCAATCGACACGCATGCCGCATTGAGTGCAGTCCTCCCTGATTTAAAAATCGGTTTGGTGCATGGTCGTTTGTCTGCGACCGAGAAGCGCGAAGTCATGGCGGCGTTCGTCGCCGGGCAATTGCAGATTTTGGTTGCCACCACTGTGATCGAGGTCGGTGTCGATGTGCCGAATGCCAGTTGGATGGTGATTGAACATGCCGAACGATTCGGCTTGTCGCAATTGCATCAGTTGCGCGGTCGTGTTGGTCGGGGTACGGCACACAGTACCTGCGTCTTGCTGTTTGAAAAACCGCTGTCTGCCACCGCCAAAGCACGTCTTAAAATCATGTATGAAACCACCGACGGCTTTGAAGTCGCGCGCGAAGATTTACGCTTGCGAGGTCCCGGCGAATTTCTCGGCGCGCGCCAGTCGGGCTTGCCATTGCTGCGCTTCGCCGACTTGGAGAAAGATTTGGCGTTGCTCGAACATGCGCGCGATGCCGCAGCTTGGTTGCTGGCGCATGACTCAGTTGCTGCAACACGTCATTTACAACGTTGGTTGGCACAACGCGAGCATTTTTTGGCCGCTTGATTTCTATTATTAAGCAAAATTTGTTGCATTATTCATTAAAAAATTGAGTATATTATGACCCTTACCGAGCTCCGCTACGTCGTCGCACTCGCCCGCGAAAAGCATTTTGGGCGCGCGGCCGCAGCGTGTTTTGTCAGTCAGCCGACCTTGTCGGTGGCGATCAAAAAGCTCGAACAAGAGCTCAATGTGACGTTGTTTGAGCGCAGTATGCAGGATGTGCATTTGACCGCGATGGGTGAAAAAGTCGTGGCGCAAGCGCAGCGTGTATTGGGTGAAGTGGCGGCGATCAAGGAAATGGTACAGGAGAACATCAATCCGGCCAGTGGTACGTTGCAGCTTGGTATGATTTACAGCATTGCGCCGTATTTATTGCCACAATTGATGCCGCATTTGATGACGACCGGCAGTGAGTTGCAACTGATTGTGCAAGAGGGTTTTACGCACAAGTTGCTTGAGCGTGTCAAGCAAGGTTCGCTTGATGCCGCGATTGTGGCGTTGCCGATCAGTGATGCGGGTTTGAGTATGGCGAATCTGTATGATGAGGATTTTTACGTCGCTTTGGCGAAAAATCATCGTCTGGCGAAGGCCAAAACAATTGATGCGAGCGAGTTGTCGGACGATGCGTTGTTGGTGCTCGGTGCGGGCCATTGCTTTCGTGATCAGGTTTTGTTGGCCAATCCCAACATCAAGCCGTTCAAAATCGAGCAAGAAGGTTTGCACAAAACTTTTGAAGGGACTTCGCTAGAAACCTTGCGCCACATGGCGGCGAGTGGGATTGGCATCACGGTGTTACCCGCTTTGGCAGTACCTCCACGAACCGGTGGTGAGGATGGTTTACGCTATTTACCGTTTAATCAGCCGTCACCCAGTCGGCGCGTTGTATTGGTTTGGCGTAAAAACTATTCGCGTGAAGCCGCTTGTCAAGCTTTGGCACACATGGTGCGCGTTTGCGGTGTAGACAATATTCGTGGTGTTGTGACGGCCGTTACCGAACAGTCCGTATGATTGTCAAGGAAACGCGGAAC
>JBIKPB010000047.1:0-9171 GCA_044357705.1 Formosimonas sp.
ATCTTGCTTGCCGTCATTTTCGACTTCGAGATCAGCAAGTGTTTTGTCCGCGAAACCCATCGCGGTCATTTTTTTGGTCAATGAGGCACTGGCATGATTTTCTGCATCCAAACCAACCTTGACCGGTAATACTTTTTCACGACGACTGACATCAACAGCGCGATCCAGTACATCACTGATCGTGACTGCCAAACGGCGTGGCGAGGCGTAAGCATGGACAATCGCATTTTGATCGGCCAAACCCAATTTCACCAAAGCTTCATGCACACCATGACTAAAAGCACTCGACAGCTTGCTCAATGCTTTGGGCGGCAACTCTTCAGTTAATAACTCGATCAATAGGTTTTGCTTCATGAGGTGCTTTCATTTATTCATTGGGACAATCAGTTTTTTTAAACTGTTTTAATTTTTTCGCGGTTAATATCGGCGCGACTCACACAAATCTACGAGTCGATTAAAATCCTGTAACTTTACCATACAATCCAAGCCAAGCTAAGTGCAGATAGGCTTTAGCGCCTTATTTTTTGTCGATTAGCAACCTTGATGCGCGCTTGAAACGATATAATCCAGCAATGAATACAACTTTGACTTCTTCTCCGCTCGTATCGCTTTGGCAACACGCCAGCGGACAAAACTATCCACGTGGGGCTTTGTATGTCGTGGCAACACCGATCGGCAATTTATCCGACATTACGGTGCGTGCATTGTATATTTTGGGTTTGTGCGATGCGATTGCGTGCGAGGACACCCGACACAGCAAGCCTTTGTTGTCCCAATATGGCATTCAAAAACCTTTACTTGCGGTACATGAACACAATGAAGCCGAAGCCGCTCAAGGCTTAATTACACGTTTGCAAAATGGCGAACGCATTGCGTTGATTTCCGATGCCGGTACGCCCGCAATCTCCGATCCAGGTGCACGAGTTGTCGCTGCGGTTCGCACAGCGGGCTTCCCCATCGTGCCATTGGCAGGTGCGAGTGCGACGGTGACCGCGATGTCGGCGGCAGGCTTAGAAGGTGGGTTTTTCTTCGCAGGATTTTTGCCGAATAAGGCTCAAGCGCGGTTAACCGCGCTCTCAGAGCTGGCCAATATTCCCGCCCATCTGGTGTTTTATGAAGCACCGCATCGGCTTCATGAAACAATCACAGCTTTGGTGCAAACATTTCCTGAACGCTCTTTGGTTATGGTCAAAGAACTGTCCAAACTACATGAAAACATCACATCCATCGACTTGAAAGATGCAGCAGATTGGCTCACCACTGCACCCGCTGCACGAGGCGAATACGTACTCATTGTCTCTGCGCCCGTTCGCAATCAAACAGATACCAATGAAGAGTGGCAAAGCACATTGACCACATTGCTGGAAGAGTTGCCATTAAAACAAGCAGTCGCTCTAACTGTAAAACTCACAAACGCACCTAAAAATATCGTTTATAGCGCGGCACTGGCCATAAAAAACGCCGACTGAACAGTCGACGTTTGGTGGTACTTTGGTTATTATCGTCCTGCAACCTTATTGTTCAACCACTTCCAGCTTCACTTTTGCAGTGCCTGCTTGTGTTGAGCCAATTTGTTTGGCTGCCGCTACCGATAAATCAATTACACGTCCACCCGTGTAAGGTCCACGATCATTGACTCGAACAATGGCACTCTGACCATTATTGAGATTGGTGACCTTCAATTTGGTTCCGAACGGCAAGGTACGATGGGCAGCGGTCATGGCGTTCATGTTAAATGTTTCGCCATTAGCCGTGCGTCGGCCGTGGAACCCAGGACCGTAATACGATGCCACACCAGACTGCAAAGCACGTAGTTTGCCTGTCGATGGTTCAAGGCTTACTTTTTGCGCATTCACTGCAGCAGATGTCACATTGTTTACTGGGTAATCCGCAACCACAGTGCTTTTAAAAGGAGCTAAAGCATCCTTGACTACTGGGGTTGCAATTTCTTTAGCACTCAATGCAGAAGTCAAACCAACAAATGCACCAATACTAAGTGCAAGCGCTACGCGCTTACGATTTTTCAAACGAATCATACCGTCTTACTCCATTTAGACGGGGTTTTAAGTCTCATTGTATTTTTATAGGAGGTGACTTTACCCGTTTGAGCGTACTCATCTGACTCGATGGTGACGTACACTCATTAACATGCCACAACCCACGCCTAAGGTAATTAACGCGGTTCCGCCATAACTCATGAACGGTAGTGGCACTCCAACCACCGGCAGCATCCCTGCGACCATACTCATGTTTACAAAAACGTACGTAAAAATAATCATGCTAATCGCACCCGCCAGCAGACGTTCAAATCGTGTGGCCGCGCCATGTGCTATCGACAGACCACGCAAAATGAGGAGCGAGTATAGCACAAGGAGTAGAATGACACCAGCCAAGCCAAACTCCTCGGAGAAAACCGCCAGTACAATATCGGTACTGCGCTCTGGTAAAAATTGCAAATGCGTTTGAGTACCTTGCTGCCATCCCTTACCCAGCCAACCACCAGAGCCGATTGCAGTGATGGCTTGTTCAATCTGATAGCCCTTTTTCTTCATTTCGCGGGCGGTTTCGATTTGTTCAGGTGTTCTTTTCGCACCATCGTTTTTTTTGTCGATATTGTGCAATAAAACATTGACACGGTCTTGTTGATAAGGCTTTAAAAAATAATGATTGGTTTCTGGGCGAATCGCGGCAATAACCAATATTGTAACGATGCTGAATAAAACCGCAATTACCTTCCAATGCAAACCTGCAAAGAAAATCACGTAAGCACCGGCAAAAACCACCAACAATGCTGTGCCCAAATCAGGCTGGCTCGCGATCAGTAAAAAAGGGCACAATACTAGAACTGCGGCTAAGCCATAAGCTTGCCAAGCACGTCGTCCATGCACCACGCCCATGATATGAAAAAAATACGCCAACATCAGCGGAACAGCAATTTTAAGCAGCTCTGATGGTTGAACGACCGTAATCCCCAAATCAAGCCAACGCTTCGCCCCTAGACGAGTTTGCCCAAACGCCGCAACCGCAATCAGCAACGTCACCCCTAAAAGATACATCGGTACGGCAGCACGCATAAACCACTGGGTCGGAATATACGCAAAAACAACAATAACGCTGAAACCAATCAACAAATTACGCACATGATCATCAAAGCGATCCGGTTTATCTGATGCTGCACTCCACATGGTGACCAAACTGAGTAACGCGATCAACAACAAAATAAACATCAAGACGCCATCAATCGGCGCAAAAAAATTGCGAATGCTTGAGAATCGCGAGGACGAATACGATTTCATGGCGTTTTAACCTTTAAAGACGATGCTTCGTCCGTTGAGTTCATCACCGTAGATGTCACATAACGCTTGCCGTCATTGGCCGCGTTAAACGCTTGTAATGCGCGGTGTACCACCGGAGCAGCAGCGGATGCACCAAAACCACCATTTTCAACAATGGCCGCCACTGCGATCCGCGGTTTATCAGCCGGATAAAAAGCAATATAAAGCGAATGGTCTTTCATACCCGCATGCTTCATACTGGCGCGATAGCTGGAGTTTTGCCCCACCGTAAACGTTTGCGCCGTACCCGTTTTACCCGCCACCTGACCGGGTAAATCATTAAAAATACCGCGCCCTGTACCGGAAATATTCACCTGAATCATGCCTCGTCGCACCACGTCCAATTCTTTGGCCGGAATTTGTAGGTCAGCCTGTACAGTGGATACGGTCGGTTGCTCTGCACCCGTTTTAGGATCCACAATAGCTTTGAGCAAATGCGGTTTCATACCAACGCCATTGTTCGCCAAAATACTTGTCGCATAAGCCAATTGCATGATCGTAAAGGTGTTTTCACCCTGCCCAATCCCCAAACTGACTGACTGGCCTTGCGTCCATTCTTTACCGGTTTTCTTACGATACCACTCGCTGGATGGCAACAAACCCGGCAATTCGCCGATCAAATCAAGACCCGTTTTTTGACCAAAACCAAAACGCGACAACTCCTTATGCATTAAGTCCACACCCATTTCATAAGCCAAGCTGTAGTAATAAACGTCAGATGACACCGCAATCGACTTAAACATATCGACAGAACCATGACCTCGCCCCCCCGTACTGTCACGGAAGCGATGACCACCAAGAACGTAAACACCACCATCCGCAATCACTTTATCCGCACTGCGCGCGCCCGAATGCAATGCGGCAATCGCCATGAATGGTTTATAAGTAGAACCAATCGGATAGCCGCCACGCAAAGCACGATTCAGTAAAGGAATTTCTTTAGATTCGTTGAGTGACTTCCATGTCGCCGAGTCAATCCCATTAACGAAATCGTTCGGATTGAATGTGGGCGAGCTGACAAACGCCAACACTTCACCCGTTGAGGGCTCAATCGCCACCAATGCACCGCGTCGTCCAGCAAAGGCCTTTTCGACTTCACTTTGCAAGTACGCATCAATGGTCAACTTAACATTTGAACCGTTCACCGCACCTTCATCACCCAAGACACTCATGCGCTTGCCGCCCGCAGTGACCTCGACCATCTCGAAACCTGCGTGACCATGTAAAATATCTTCGTAACTTTGTTCAATCCCGAGTTTGCCGATATGAGTCGTGCCGAGGTATTGCTCTTTTTGATTGTTTTCTGCCAAACGGTCTTGCTCGGCTTTATTGATACGACTCACATAACCGACCACATGAACACCCATCGGACCATTCGGGTATTCGCGAAACATCCGCTTTTCAATGGAAACACCTTGAAACTTAAACTGCTCGACTGAAAAGCGCGCAATTTCTTGCTCGTTTAAGCGCAAACGAATCGGGAAAGAACCTTGATTATTGGCCTGACCGCGCATGCTATTAAATTTATTAATATCGCTGTCAGAAATCGGCACAATGGTTCGAATCTCCGCAATCAAACGCGTCAATGCCGCATCGAGTTTTTCACCCTCAAGTTTAACAATAGTTTTGGGATCAATCTCGAGTGAAAAACCCAAATTATTACGTGCCAAAGCGACACCATAGCGATCCAAAATCTGGCCACGTTCAGGCGCCACGGGCATCAACGAGGTACTGTTGGACATCGCTTTTTGATCGAAGTCAGCATAACGCAGTACTTGCAAATAAACAAAACGCCCAATCAATATCGCAAAACACACAATCACCAATAAGTTCGCAATCACCAAGCGACGGCGAAACAAACTTTGTGCAGCAGCGGAACCGCGTTGTTCTGAATGCCCAAACTTCATATCAATCAGCCAACCAAGAGCCAACTGTTCGAGACTCTGCACCGCGTGCAATCAACCAAGCCAAAAACAGCCAGCCCGTAACACCCAATAAAATCCAAACCATCGGCGCAAGGGAAACCGTTTCACCGGTAAAAATAAGATGACCTAAAGCACGCAATAATTGCGCCAAAAACATCAAACCTGTTGCTGCCAAAGCATGCATCAAAACCGAACTGTATTGCAAGCGTTGAGCCACTAAACCCATCGAAAAAACCAACCAGACATACATCAAAGCGTGTTGTCCCAAAACGCCGGCTTGCTGAATATCCATCAAAATGCCCAAACAGAATGCCAGCAAATAGTTGATTCGTGAGGGCTGATACACCGTCCAAAACAATAAAATAAAGCCCATCCAATCGAGCCATACCGTTTGCGGTATGGTCAAAAACGACAGCGCCCACGCCACAATCAGACTCAAAATCACCACGCGTGTTTTAACCGTCAATAAGGCTTGCTCAATTCGCATTATTTATTCTCCTTGGCACGAATTTGTTCACGCGTACGTGCACCCAATGTCGTCGGCAACTTATCGGCAACCACCGCTTCGGCTTGCGCGGCATTACGCGCCGAACCCTCTTGACTGTCCGCGATCTGCAAAATGGTCACATAACGCACCGACATACCTTTGGTCGTCGGTACTACGGTGATTTCAGACTGGCCCATTTCACCCGTATCAATTTTACTCACGCGCGCGACAGGCAGACCTTCCGGATATAAACCATCCAACCCCGAAGTCACCAACACGTCATCCACCTGTAAATCAGCTTGTGCACTAAAAAAGCGTACTTCCAAATAACCTTCTTCTTTTTTACCCGATAAAAAACCACGCACCTCAGGACTGCGTACCACTTGTACCGGTACATTGATTTTGGTATCCAAAACCAATGTCAACTCACTGGTCAAGGGTGTCACATTGGTGATCTGTCCCAGTAAGCCATCTGCCGTAATCACGGGCTGCCCTGCCACCACACCATCTTTGCTGCCTTTATCCAAGACCAGTTTACGCGCATAAGGATCCACCACTTGATACAAGACCTGAGCCGCCATCGCGCCCGCTTTTTGTGATTGCTGCAAAGACAACTCCGCACGCAATGCTGCGTTGTCTTTTTCAATTTGTTCCAGCTGAGTCAAACGCGCACCGCTCGCAGCTTGTGCTGCTTTAAGGCTTTCATTTTCAAGCGCGAGCTTTTGCAGACTATAGGTATGGACGAACATATCAGCGAACCACTGGTATGAAGTGTGGAGCGCATTTTGAATGGGAGAAGTGACGGTAGAAATCATGGCATGAACTGGATTAAGACGTTTGTCCGATCCATCAACAACCATCAACGTGATCGCACACACGTTGGCAATGAAAAGGCGTGCCCACACTGGAGTGGTGCGCCGAAACAGTTGATAATCTTTTTGCATGATAAAAATAAGAGGATGCTACAAAACCGCCCAAATCACTCAAGATTTGGGCGCGGCGAAATTATTCGTAAGTGAACAATGAGGGATATTTTTCAATGTAATCGAGCGAAATACCCGAACCACGAACCACACAGCTTAAAGGATCTTCCGCCACATAAACCGGCAAGCCCGTTTCTTCCTGCAACAAACGATCCAAATCTTTGATCAACGCACCGCCACCCGTCAAAACAATGCCCGCTTCGGCAATGTCAGAACTCAACTCTGGTGGGGTCTGCTCCAACGCGATTTTAACGGTTGAAACGATGGCATTTAAGGGCTCAGACAAAGCCTCCAAAATTTCGTTTGAATTCACAGTGAAGCTACGCGGTACGCCTTCTGCCAAATTACGACCTTTAACTTCCATTTCCATAACGTTCGCACCGGGAAATGCCGTACCGATTTCTTTTTTGATCGCCTCTGCGGTTGGCTCACCAATCAACATGCCGTAATTGCGGCGAATGTAGTTGACGATCGCTTCGTCAAATTTGTCACCACCGACGCGCACACTGTTTTTATAAACCATACCACCAAGTGAAATCACACCGACTTCGGTCGTACCACCACCAATATCCACAACCATTGAGCCACGGGCGTCAAATACCGGCAAACCTGCACCCAAAGCCGCAGCCATTGGTTCTTCGATCAATAATGCTTGTGACGCACCGGCGTTACGCGCCGATTCGCTGATCGCACGGCGCTCCACTTGAGTTGAGCCGCACGGAACGCAAATCACAATGCGCGGGCTTGGTTTAAACATGGTTGTTTCGTGAACCGACAAAATGAAATGCTTGAGCATGGTTTCAGTCACGTTAAAATTAGCAATCACACCATCTTTCATTGGACGAATCGCTTCAATGTTGCCCGGAACTTTACCCAACATCATTTTTGCTTCCAAACCTACAGCTTGAACCGCTTCGCGACCAGTGCGACCATCATGACGGATCGCCACAACCGATGGTTCATCCAAAACGATACCTTGATTGCGCGCAAAAATCAGCGTGTTTGCAGTACCCAAGTCGATCGCGAGGTCATTTGAAAAATACTTACGGAAAAATTTAAACATTACTGATCCTTTGAATTCGGTTGTGCGGTCTTACATCGAACAAAAGCCCTACCATTTATGCTTTTGCTTAAAAATTCTGTCCATCCGTTCGCGACAAACCGCGTCTGTAAAACGCGTGATTATAACCCAAAATACCCCTCAACCCACTACGTTTTACCCGCTTTTTTTGGCAATAAGCCTTGATAAATCAAAGAAATGTCTCAACCGCAGAGACACCGATATTGCGCTGCAATCGTCGCCAAAAATTGCCGGGCTCACGTTTAATCGGCGGGCTTCCTTCAATTTGCGGACTCCAATTGAGCTTAGCCTCTCCATCCAACGTAACGTGATAACTGTAACGTCGGTCAATTACGCTTAAAAACACACTTCGGATCTTATCGGCAAAGTCTTTTTGCTGGGTCATGATGCCCACCTCAGTGTTCCAAACGATGGAACGCGGGTCAATGTTCATCGAGCCAACAAAACTCGTCTCACCATCTATGACCACGGCCTTGATGTGCAATGCGGCACGAGAACCGCGCCAACTGAAAATCGGCAAGCGCCATTGCGGCAATTTATCGCCACCCGGATACCCTCGCAACTCATACAATTCAACGCCGGCTTTGAGCAAAGGTAAACGGTAGCGACCGTAGGGGCCATTTACCAACGGCACATCATTGGACTGCAATGAATTGCTCAGCAGCACAACACGAACTCCTTTTTTGACCAAATCAGCCAAGACCTCAATCAAACCGTCACCGGGAATAAAATATGGGCTGACGATGAATACTTCTTTTTGAGCGCTTTTAATGTGTGGGATCAGCGCATTGAACGGTACCGACGCGGAACCCTCAACCGTTACGCCGAGATGAGGTGCCGGCTGTACGACTTTTTCGGGGGCATCAGCAAAAAAATCCACCGTACCCCAAGTCAACTCAGGCAACACTGTCAATAACACGCGATTTTCGGCCTCAGCCAACGCCGCCAAATACGGGTGGCGTGCCACGCGCTCTTTACGCGTCAGCGCATTGGTTTTAAAAATCATGCGCTGAATCGCGGCATCATCACCTTCCGGATGTTTTTCAAATACTTCGACCGGAAAAGCCTGTTTTGAATTCCAGTACGCATCAAAACTCGCCCCCATCTCCTCAACCACTTTACCGCTGAGCAATACGTCAAGATCCGAGAAATTGTCTTGATCGCCGGCATTGAAATAACGATCACCAATATTGCGCCCACCCGCAATTCCAAGCACACCATCCGCAAGCCAAAGTTTGTTATGCATCCGGCGATGTTGTGTCGGCAAATTGACGGCAAACATAATCATACGCGACACCATCGTGCTGCGAAAACGACGAATGGGATTAAAAAGACGCACTTGAATATTTGGATGCGCCGA
>JBIKPB010000083.1:0-6939 GCA_044357705.1 Formosimonas sp.
CGATAAAACCGTCATTTCATGATCACGCCCCAACATATCCATGTCATCAACCAAAATACGCACACGGACACCACGGTCCGCCGCGCGCAACATTTCACGAATCAACAGACGCGAGCTCAAACCACGTTGCAAACTGTAATATTGAAGATCCAAACTGTGTTGGGCATTTTTGATCAACGCATTGCGCACCGCAAAAGCCTCTACGCCGTCCGTGAGCGGATAAATTCCCGACGCATTTGCATCGACTGGCGCACTGGCTTTTTCTAATGCTTCTGTCAAGGAAATAGGCGTTTTTTTCATGGTTTCCAAACGAGGATCAATGAGTGTGGCGTCAAGCGGTGTCACCGCACGAACCATCTTCGGCAAATCGGCTCGAGCATTGATCGGCAAGGTATAGTCGGGCACACGCGTAAAATGCGGTTCGATCAGATTATTACATGCCGACAAAAATAACGGCATCAGCAATGTAACAATTTTTCGCAAATTCGTCATGTCACACACCCAATGCGTGCTCCAAACGCACCAGTGCCGCGGTTAATATTTCTTCTTTTTTAGCAAAACAAAAACGCACGAGCTTTTGACCTGATGGCGACACACCATAAAATGGCGTTAGCGGAATCGCAGCTACTCCGACATGCGTGGTCAAATGCGTCGCAAATTCGGTATCGGTCAAATGACTGAATTGAGGGATCTCACTGTAATCAACCAATTGAAAATACGTGCCCTCAGATGGCAACAATTGAAATGCGGTACGACTCAAACCGGCTCTGAAAAAATCACGCTTGGCCTGATAAAACGCCGGCAACTCAGCGGTCACATGCGGATGTGCGTTTAAATAATCGGCAATCGCCAATTGCAAGGGCGTCGCCACGGTAAACGTGTTGAACTGGTGAACCGCGCGAATCGCATTGGTGAGCTGAGGGGGCGCAATCGTATAGCCGATTTTCCAGCCAGTCACATGCAACGTTTTACCAAAGCTCGCAACGTGAATCGTGCGTGCAGCCAAGGCCGGCCGGCGCAATGCCGACTGATGCAGTGCACCGTCAAAAACCATGTGCTCATACACTTCGTCGCTAATGACCCACAGATTATATTGTTCAGCAAGCTGCTCCAGCTCGATTAAGTCCTGATCGGTGAATGTATTGCCCGTCGGGTTATTCGGCGTATTGACGATGATTGCGCGGGTTTTAGACGTGACTGCAGATTTAACACGCGTCCAATCGACGACAAATTTATCCTGCTCAAACACCAAATTTACACCAACCGGCACGCCACCCGCATTAATAATCGCCGGTCGATACAAATCATACGCTGGCTCTAAAATAATGAGTTCATCGGCGGGTTGCGTAATCGCCAAAATCGCGCAAAATAGAGCCTCGGATGCGCCCGCCGTAATCGTGATCTCTTGATCGATGTGCGCATCAAAATCGTAATGCTTTTTAACTAACTCAGCAATTGCCGTACGTAACGGCAACGTACCCATCATTGGTGCGTATTGATTGTGACCGTTGTTCATCGCGTCAAATGCTGCTTGCAACAACGCGGGATCGGCCGCGAAATCCGGAAAACCTTGCCCTAAATTAATCGCTTGATGCTGCTGCGCCAACGCGCTCATCGTGGTAAAAATCGTGGTGCTGAGTTGCTTCATAATGCCTGTCGCTTTCTTAACCAATCATCAACCGTACCAATATTCACCTGCTGTTTGGCGGCACGATTTTTTAAACGCAATAAATGCTTGTCTTTGCTGATCAACCACGTGATGCGATATGCCAAAGCCGTATCGATAAACACTTGATCATCTTTGTCCCTACACTTGATACTGCTCAGCGGCTTGGGCGCATCGTCTACCCGTCGTGCTGCTGCCATCATCTGCTGCACAATCAACTCCTGCTGCTCTGGCGACAAATCAAATTGCGTCCGACTGACGACGTCGATCAATTCCTCAATCATCTCGGTCGTATAAATGATCTCAAACTCACCATCATTGTGCGCAACTTTTAATTCAACCAATGTGTCGCTGCTGAACACCAACCAATCGAGCCAAATGTTGGTGTCTAAAATATAAGTTATCCGCAATCCTTCGTTTAAACTCATAAGCTGACCAAACGTCCATTTTTGATGCGCATGCCTTTTTTACTCAGAGCACCCAACGCACCGTTCTCTGCCAATAATGCGAGCTGCACCCGATTTTGCGCATGGCAAATCGCCGCCGCCAAGGCATCAGCGGCATCGGCTTGCGGCTTAGCGGGCAAGCTCAGCAAGCGCGCTACCATTTCTTGCACTTGCTCTTTCTTGGCTTTGCCGTGACCAACCACGGCTTTTTTGAGTTGCAGGGCGGTGTATTCGTGCACGGATAAATCTTTTAACACCAACGCGCTGATCGCCGCACCGCGTGCTTGACCAAGCAATAAAGTCGATTGCGGATTGACGTTGACAAATACCTTTTCGATCACCGACTCTTGCGGCGAGTAAGTATCGATCACCTGATGAATGCCATCGATGAGCGAGCGCAAACGATCCGGCAAACCTTCGCCCGCGACTTTAATCACACCACTGGCAACGTAACGCATGGTGTGATGATGTACGTCAATCACGCCAAAGCCGGTAAAGCGTAGTCCAGGATCAATGCCCAATAAGCGCGTAAAGTTCGGTGTGGTCACTGTAATTCAACTCTCTCGGACGGTGAATGTCATTATTGCAATCGGTACGATCTCAAATATTTGCGGAACCATAGCAACCAATTGGGTAGATATGATTGAGATTACCCGATTACATTCTTTTGTGTTGCGTGAAACCCAACAAACGCGTCACGACCAAAGTCAGATACATCACTCCGCCAAACATCTGAATCGCCGATAAAACCCGCGCCGGTGGTGAAACCGGCAAAATATCGCTCAAGCCAACACTACTTAATGTCGAGAAACTCAAAAATAACAACTCCAACCACGTGCGCGGCTCGTCCGAGTTGAACATGGCAGTAAAGCTCTGCGGATACCATTGTTGGCAAACCGAGTACAAAAATGCAAACCCCCAAACAAGCAATGTAAACACAGCCGCCACTGCAAATAACTCGTCACGGGTGACGATGTCGTCGGCAAACATATACATCACCATGCCCGCTGCCGCATAAAAATACGCAGCTGCCTCAAGGATGTGCGCAATCGCATACAACTCAGGGCGTTGCGTAAAAAACGCCCATATCGAAACGGATAATGCTGAAACCACCAAAGCCAATCCAACCGCAGTAAAAACTGGGCTGTTACGGATGATCAATGCCACCATCATCAGTGCGATCATGCTCAAAATCCACGAAACCAACTGGCCTTCAAAACGGTCACTGAGTACCGGCAGCACAATCAAAATCAACAACTGCACCAACAGCAACCACGCCGAAGGAATGCTTTTGAAATACCTTAAAACATACAAATAAAAAGGAGGACGCCTCAAAATAAACTCGCTTGCGATAATAAACAATAAATTACGGATAGCAGATTCCCCGCATCAAGCGGAAAGTCAACACATACAATCAATGGCGGAAATGACGAACGCCAGTGGTCACCATAACGATACCACGCTCATTCGCGGCGGCAATCACCTCATCGTCACGCATCGAGCCTCCGGGTTGGATCACACAGGTTGCACCTGCGTCGACCACAACATCCAAACCATCGCGGAACGGGAAGAACGCATCTGATGCAACGGCAGAACCTTGTAGGGTCAAACCGGCATTTTCCGCTTTGATTGATGCAATTCGCGCCGAATCAATTCGGCTCATTTGGCCCGCACCGACGCCAAGCGTCATGCCTTTGGCGCAAAAAACGATGGCGTTGGATTTCACATATTTAGCCACTTTCCATGCGAACAATAAATCATTCATTTGTTGCTCGGTCGGTTGCTTAGTGGTCACGACTTTTAAATCTGCCAATGTGATTTCGTGATTATCTGCCGTTTGAATCAACAAACCCGAACCAACGCGCTTGACATCCTGCGCATTGCGACCTTGCTCCCAAGCGCTTGCACCGCCTTTCGGCAAGTCGATTTTCAAAACACGCACATTGGCTTTGGCCTTGAATACTTCTAACGCTTCCGGCGTGTAATCGGTCGCGATCAATACTTCAACAAATTGCTTCGAGACCACTTGCGCCGCAGCACCGTCGAGCACGCCATTAAAGGCAATGATGCCGCCAAACGCCGAAGTCGAATCGGTTTTGAAGGCTTTTTCATACGCTTCAAGCAAATCGATACCGACCGCGACACCGCATGGATTGGCGTGTTTGATGATTACACATGCCGGCACATCGAATGATTTGACACATTCCCAAGCAGCATCTGCATCAGCAATGTTGTTGTAGCTCAATTCTTTGCCTTGCAATTGCACCGCAGTCACCAACGAACCCGGTGCTGGATATAAGTCACGGTAAAACGCCGCCGATTGATGTGGATTTTCACCATAGCGTAAGTCTTGCAATTTGACAAAACGGCCATTCGATTGCGCCGGATACTCACTGCGTTTGGTCACATCCAAATCATCACCAATCGATGATAAATAATCACTGATCGCACCGTCGTATTGGCTGATGCGATTGAATGCAGCGACGGACAATTTAAATTTGGTCGTTGATGACACATTGCCACTTGTCGACAACTCACTCAACACTTGAGCGTATTGCGACGCATCAGTCAACACCGCAACGTCACGCCAGTTTTTCGCAGCGCTGCGCACCATTGCTGGACCGCCAATATCAATATTTTCAATCGCGTCTTCTAACGTGCTACCTTGTTTAGCAACCGTCGCTTCAAATGGATACAGATTCACCACCAACATATCGATCGTTTCGATGCCGTGCTCACTCAATGCCGCCATGTGCTCCGGCAAATCACGACGCGCCAACAAACCGCCATGAATTTTCGGATGCAATGTTTTGACCCGACCGTCCAACATTTCCGGAAAACCAGTGTGATTCGCCACTTCAATCACAGGTAAATTATTGTCTGCCAACAATTTAGCCGTACCCCCAGTTGAAAGGAGTTTGATGCCACGCGCGTGCAAGGCTTGCGCCAACTCGAGCAGACCAGTTTTGTCGGAGACAGAAAGAAGAGCGGTTTTAATCATGAGTATTCCTGAGGGTTAATGATACGAAAAAATTAACAATATACTTTTTCGTGGGCTAAATTAGAAATCAAAAATGAATTCACGTTGTCATGTATGCCTGATCCAACCATCTATTTTTTATTTAAATTGAATTTCGAAAAAAGTGGGACGTTACTTTTTCCAGATTTGGATTACAACAAATCATACTGCACGAGTTTTTTGCGCAAAGTCGCGCGGTTCAAACCCAACCATTCACTGGCAAGGCTTTGGTTACCACGGGTTTTTTCCATGACCAACTCCAACAACGGCTTCTCACAAGCGGCGAGCAGCATGTCGTGCAAATCATGCGGTTGCGCACCTTCGGCGCCATCAAGCGCATTCAGGTAAACATTGAAGTGATGCTGCACACACTCGGAAATGTCGACCATATCGTCGTGCGAGAGCTCATCTACAAGTTGAAAACTTAAACTGTTCATACGGTTACTTCATTCACATATGGCAACAGCGTGTAATCGCTGGCCAATTCATCAAAAAAATCTGCTACAGCTTGGTATTGCTCTTGCGTACTGAGCAATGTATTCATGCGCTGGCGAAAAAGCTCACCACCCGTCAAATCGCTGACATACCAGCCAATGTGCTTGCGCGCCGTGAGCAAACCCGTGCGCTCACCATAGAACGCATAATGGTCAATCAAATGTTCGAGCAACACTATTTTGGCTTCAGCCACAGTTGGCGATGCACGGTGTACGCCCGTATCGAGAAACGCGGCGATTTCGCGAAAAATCCATGGTCGCCCTTGTGCAGCACGCCCCACCATAATTGCATCGGCACCAGTATAGGCCAAAACATCGCGGGCTTTTTCGGGTGTCGTGATGTCGCCATTAGCAACGACCGGGATTTTCACCGCCGCTTTTACGGCGCGGATCGTATCGTATTCAGCTGCACCTTTATAGCCATCAGCACGCGTCCGGCCATGTAAGGTCAGCATTTGGATGCCTGCATCTTGAGCGATGCGCGCGATGTTCAGTGCATTCTTATTGTCACGATCCCAGCCCGTGCGGAACTTCAAGGTCACCGGTACATCCACCGCGTTGACCACAGCACTGACAATATCAGCGACCAATCTTTCATCGCGCAACAGTGCAGAACCCGCCGCAACATTACACACTTTTTTCGCTGGACAACCCATATTGATGTCAATAATTTGCGCGCCTTTATCAACATTAAACGCCGCAGCGTGCGCCAACATCGCTGGGTCTGAGCCAGCGATTTGCACCGCAATTGGTGCAATTTCACCCTCATGATTGAGCCGGCGCGTGCTTTTATCGGTCGCCCACAGTTGCGGATTGGACGCCGCCATCTCTGACACAGCATAACCTGCACCCAAACTTTTACACAGCTGACGAAATGGTCGATCCGTCACCCCCGCCATCGGGGCAACAAATAAATTATTAGGGAGTGTGTAAGGACCGATGTGCATAAGAACGCATGAATGTGCGATAAAAATTCGCCCGCAAATCCAACTTAGGCGGGCGAAACAGAATGGCGATATTGTAACAAAAGTGGAGGTATTCGTTCACGCTATTTGCTTAAAAAATAAGCAAATTTTATTAACTGTACCATCAATAAGTCATGCTGGAACCATTGAGTAAACCAATGTCAATAGAAACTGGACGAGGCTCACTTTGGAGTACATATAGGTTTGTGTTAAATTAAAAATGAAAAGCATTCCATCCCGTCAATTCACAGCCGAATACAAGAACGAAGCGGTCAAGCTGGTATTTGAACAACAAATACCCCAAGCGCAAGTTGCCCGTCAATTGGGCATTTCCATCAAGTTATTGCAC
>JBIKPB010000144.1:0-4796 GCA_044357705.1 Formosimonas sp.
GCATACGCGCACCACCTGAAGCGGTGAAGCAGATGAATGCCGACTTGGTTTCAATCGCATGACGCACGCCACGCACGAAACGCTCACCCACTACTGAGCCCATCGAGCCGCCCATAAATTCAAATTCAAACGCGGCAACCACCACGTCTTGCCCCATGATTGTACCGGCTTGCACAACCAAAGCATCCGACTCATTGGTTTGCTTGGTCGCCTCGCTTAAGCGATCGGTATATTTTCGACTGTCTTTGAATTTCAATGTATCAAGCGGCTTGACCTCTTGACCGATTTCAATGCGCCCTTCGGCATCGAGTAATTTATCCAAGCGCGCGCGCGCCTTGATGCGCAAATGATGACCACATTTTGGGCAAACGTGCTGATTGCTTTCTAAATCCGCGCTGTACAGTACTTCTTCACATGACGGACATTTGACCCATAAGCCTTCCGGCATGGATTTTTTCGATTCCGTCGTCTGTATGCGCGGCGGCAAAATCTTTTCTAACCAACTCATTTCGAACTCCTCGTCCTATTGCGGGACTGATTTTTTGTGAAGGCGTATTTTATAGGCTTTCCACAAAAAATGCACCGCTACTTTTTTAGATCATTTAGTCTTTTTAGCGAAAATTCGCCTCACAATCAATCAAATAAAATTACGCCGCATCCAGCGCGGTGCGAATGGCACTCAGCCAACCTTTAATCGCCATCTGAGCATCAGCGCCGTCTTTTACAGCGTTTTCGACCAAGGTAATCAACTTACTGCCAATCACCACGCCATCAGCAACCTCGGCAACTGCACGTGCACTACTGGCATCTGAAATGCCAAAGCCGACGTTAATCGGTAAGTCGGTAAATTCGCGTAAAGCTGCCACGCGCTGCGCCACCTCGGTCACATCCAAATTACCCGCACCCGTCACGCCTTTGAGTGAAACATAGTAAATAAAGCCGCTGGCGACTTTTGCCGTGTCTTGCATGCGCGTCGCTGTTGAGGTCGGCGCGACCAAGTAAATCACATTCAAACCCGCTTGTTGTGCACTCAATGCAAACTCTGCTGATTCTTCAGGAGGATAGTCCACTACCAAAACCCCATCAACACCGGCTGCGACCGATTCGGCAATAAAAGCAGCTTGTCCCATGTGCTCAATCGGATTGGCGTAACCCATCAAAACCACAGGAGTTGTGTTATTTATCGAACGAAAATCACGCACCAACTGTAAGACATCGTTTAAACCAACACCGTTGGCAACCGCTCGTTCACTTGCACGCTGAATCACCGGACCATCAGCCATCGGATCCGAAAATGGCACGCCTAACTCAATCACATCAACGCCGGACTCAACCAGCGTGTGCATGAGTTGCAATGAGGTTTTGAGATCAGGATCACCTGCAGTGATAAATGTAACGAGATTTTTTCGCTTTGCGGTTTTATTTGCGGTGAGAACGGGCGTGAGACGGGTCATATTTATCCTAAAATTAAGCCGTAATTGTAACCAAAATCGGGGCGGCAATGCGCACATAATCGGAACTGTTGAGCACGATGGACGCATCCAAACGCCCCGCGTTGAAAGCAATTTCGTCATAACGGGCAATCAAAGACTCATCAACAATCAATGGCAGATCTGTTGAGAATGAAAACGGCGGAATCGCACCGATCACACAACCCGTCTTAGCCATCGCATCATCAGCGGAGGCAAGCGTGGCTTTTTTGGCGTTCAAGATTTGTGCGATCTTTTTGAAGTCAATCCGTGCATCGCCTGGTAAAACGGCCAAAACCAATTCATGCGCGGCACCTTTAAGTCGACACAACATCGCTTTTGCACCTTGCCCGACTTCGGTGCCGCGAATTGCCGCGACTTTATCGGAAATACCCTCGGATGGATGATGAATCACCCGATACTCAGCCTGCTCAGCCGTTAATAATTGATTGAGTCGATCGAACATTTAGTCTCCGTACAAAAAACGATGGCTTTAAGTAGCTTTAAATTCAGCCTATCACGTTGCGCCACTTTGGACTGCGTTGAACACCAGCTTGATATAGCTGCATACGGCAACTGCATCAATTTGATGAGCTTAAATATACTCAAACGTTTTTTCGACCAAAACCTTACCAAAATACACTGTCCGCGCAAATCGTGCGGTACTTCAGCGTGCACCCAATACCAACCAATCAGCGCAAACCCATCGCCCATCATCAAACGAAACTGGTGTTTTTCAGCATCGTGAATGAATGTCAAATTGCTCATGTTATTCTCCAAGCCAATGGATTTTATAAACAAAAAATTGACTGCTGAATCAAGTTTTATCGCTTATAAATAATGCAAAAATACGAGCCCATTATAAACGAAGCGCATTGTCCGCATGTCAAACATACGGCGCAATGCGCTTTGTTTTATCGCTCTAAGATTAAAAATTCAGAGTGATTATGCTTCTTCGCGTGATGCTTTTTTACGTTCGTGTTCTTTCAAGTGACGTTTGCGCAAGCGAATCGATTTCGGTGTCACCTCAACCAATTCATCATCATCAATGAACTCAACCGCGTACTCAAGTGACATCAAAATCGGCGGAACGAGGCGCACAGCTTCGTCGGTACCTGATGAGCGAACGTTGGTCAATTGCTTACCTTTAATCGGATTAACAACCAAATCATTGTCACGTGAGTGAATGCCAATGATCATACCTTCGTACAGCGGGTCGTTATGGCTGACAAACATACGACCGCGGTCTTGCAGTTTCCACAAAGCGTAGGCAACTGCTGCGCCGTCGTCTTGCGAAATTAATACGCCGTTGCGACGACCTGCGAATTCGATTTTTGAGTCATATACTTCATACGCGTCAAAAACATGGCTCATCAAGCCCGTACCGCGCGTAAGTGTCATGAATTCACCCTGCAAGCCAATCAAACCACGCGCAGGCACTCGGTACTCAAGGCGCACACGGCCTTTACCATCGGGTTGCATGTCTTGCAAATCACCACGGCGGCGACCGAGTTCTTCCATCACTGAACCTTGATTGCCCTCTTCGATATCGACAGTCAGCATTTCATACGGCTCGTATTTCACGCCGTCAATCTCTTTGAGCACCACGCGCGGACGTGAAACGCCCATTTCGAAACCTTCGCGACGCATGTTTTCAATCAGAATCGTCAAGTGCAACTCACCACGACCCGAAACTTCAAAAACGGTGTCGTCGTCTGTTTGCTTAACACGCAAAGCCACGTTTGATTTGAGTTCTTTTTCAAGACGATCACGCAATTGGCGGCTGGTGACGAACTTACCTTCACGTCCAGCGAGCGGCGAAGTATTGACCATAAAGTTCATCGTCAAAGTTGGCTCATCAACCGTCAACATTGGCAAAGCGTCAGGTGTATCAACTGCACACAGTGTGGTACCAATGTTTAAATCTTCAATACCATTAATAATGACAATGTCACCCGCTTCGGCTTCGTCTACAGTAATGCGGTCAAGACCTTTAAATTTTTGGACTTGGTTGATGCGGCCTTTTTTCGGTTTATCATCTGGGCCGTCCATAAACACAACGTCTTGACCTGCTTTCACGCGACCGCGTGCAACACGACCAATGGCGATTTTACCGACGAAAGTAGAGTAATCCAAAGACGTAACTTGCATTTGCAACGGCAAAGTTGCATCGGCTTCGCGCACAGGCACATTGGCGATAACCGAATCAAACAACGGATCCATATTGCCTTCGCGCACACTGTCATCCAAAGACGCATAGCCATTCAACGCAGAAGCGTAAACTACGGGGAAGTCAAGCTGCTCATCTGACGCGCCGAGTTTATCGAACAATTCAAATGTCTCGTTAATCACCCAATCAGGGCGTGAACCAGGACGGTCAATTTTGTTAATCACAACAATCGGCTTCAAACCGAGTGCGAGTGCCTTGCGCGTCACGAAGCGCGTTTGTGGCATCGGGCCTTCGACCGCATCCACCAACAACAACACACCATCAACCATCGACAACACGCGCTCCACTTCACCACCAAAGTCGGCATGACCTGGTGTGTCAACGATGTTGATGTGCGTGTCTTTGTATTCCACCGCGCAATTTTTTGACAAAATCGTGATACCACGTTCTTTTTCAATGTCGTTTGAATCCATCACGCGTTCGTCAACTTTTTCGTTGTCGCGGAATGTGCCCGACTGGCGGAGTAATTGGTCAACCAAAGTGGTTTTACCATGGTCAACGTGAGCGATAATCGCGACGTTACGCAGTGCGCGTTGTTGTGTCATAACTTTACTTTCGTGGAAGGGTATTTTTATAAATAATCGGTAATTATAACTGATATTGCGAGCGCACACCAAACAATTCAAAGTTAAAAAAATGACACCATTGAGCAAAACTTAAAGTCGAACAGCATAAAAAACATACACACAAGCATTAAAAAAATTAATTCGTCACAATATTTTTTATCTTTAGATGAATATGCAAAATAAGGTTATATGATTCAATTTTTAACCACATGAAGAAATTTATGACACAAAACTTATCAAAAAAATGGCCATTTCATTTTCTGAATGAAGACGATGTAAATGAAGTTCATCAAGTCATTCAAAAACTAACGAATAAATTCCAAACCATAGAAAACAATGATTTTCAAGACGAATGCGCTCACTTGGCGCAACAACTACCAGAATCTTTAAAAAAAGTTATTGCACAAACCAAAGTGACCTTTGAAGACAAAGGTTATTTGATTGTTTCTGGATTTTCTATTGATGATGAAAAAATAGGCGACTCACCCGCAAGTTGGGTGTGTAATCCCCCCAATTTTAACAACACTTAAA
>JBIKPB010000145.1:0-4785 GCA_044357705.1 Formosimonas sp.
GTGGTAGCGCGATTTTAGTGAATTGTTTAGCGATTGCATTCGTATTGCGGGTGGATTATGAAAATCGTCGTTTGATGCGTGGAGAAGCGGTATGAGCAAGACCATTTTGATCATGGCCGGTGGTACGGGCGGGCACATTATGCCGGGCTTGGCCGTCGCACAAGAATTAATCGCAGAAGGCCACACAGTCGAGTGGCTCGGTGGCGTTGCCTCAAGCATGGAGGCGCGTTTGGTACCACAGCATGGCGTGACGTTTCACTCGGTTGATTTTGGTGGTGTGCGCGGTAAAGGCGTGACGACTAAACTCGCGTTTCCAGTGCGCTTGATCAAAGCCATTAAGCAAGCGCGCGCGATCATCAAACAAGTCAAGCCCGATGTCGTGCTCGGCATGGGTGGCTACATTACCGTACCCGGCGGTTTGGCAGCGAAATCAAGCGGCGTGCCGATCGTGTTGCACGAACAAAATTCGATTGCTGGCATGTCGAATAAAGTCCTCGCCAAAATCGCGAAAAAAGTATTAACCGGTTTTCCGAATGTATTTGCCAATGGCACTTGGGTCGGTAATCCGGTCAAGGCTGCTATTGCGAATTTGCCCAATCCTAAATTACGTTTCGCGGAGCGCGAAGGCGTATTGAAAATCGCGGTGGTTGGCGGCAGTTTGGGTGCACAAGCCCTGAATACTTTAGTGCCACAAGCATTGGCATTATTGCCGCAGGAGTCGCGCCCGACTGTGATTCATCAGGCTGGTGAAAAAATGATTGCGGATTTAAAAGCCAATTATGACGAAGCCGGCGTCGATGCGCAGTGCGTTGCATTTGTGCAAGACATGGCAGCGTTGTATGCAGATGTCGATGTGATGATTTGCCGTGCCGGTGCGATGACGGTTTCGGAGTTGGCTGCAGCGGCTGTGGCGAGCATTATGGTGCCATTTCCATTTGCGGTCGATGACCATCAAACCGCCAATGCGAAATTGTTGACAGATGCGCATGCGGGTGTGTGCATTGCGCAAAGTAAATTGACCGCACAAAGTTTGGCCGATGAGTTGTACGCATTGACGCGTGAAAAGTTGTTGCGTCAAGCGATCCAAGCACGCACGGTTGCTAAACCGAATGCGACGCAAGATGTGGCGCAAGCATGTTTGAACGCGGCGAAATAATCAAGCATGAAACAACAAAAAAGTAAGTGTACTTTTTTGAACGAGGATTTATGAAACATAAAGTACAGAACATTCATTTTGTCGGTATCGGTGGCGCAGGTATGAGCGGCATTGCTGAAGTGTTGCTCAACTTGGGTTACACCGTGACCGGCTCCGATGCCTCTGAAAGCGCGACGGTTGTGCGCTTGCGTCAACTCGGTGCAACGGTTGCGCTTGGGCATCACGAAGACAACGTACAAAACGCCGATGTGTTGGTGGTTTCGACTGCAATTACACAAGATAACCCTGAATTGATTGGCGCGCGCGCACGCAATATTCCGGTTGTACCGCGTGCGGTGATGTTGGCTGAGTTAATGCGTTTGCGTCGCGGCATCGGTATCGCCGGTACGCATGGCAAAACCACGACGACGTCATTGGTCGCTAGTGTGTTGGCCGAAGGCAGAATGGATCCGACCTTTGTGATCGGCGGTCGTTTGAACAGCGCTGGTGTTAATGCGCGTTTGGGTCAGGGTGAATACATCGTGGTTGAAGCCGACGAATCCGACGGCTCGTTTTTGAACCTGCTGCCGATGATTGCCGTGATTACCAACATCGACGAAGACCACATGGACACATACGACCATGATTTCAATAAGCTCAAAGCCGCCTTTGTTGCGTTCACGCAGCACATCCCTTTTTACGGTGCGGCGGTTGTGTGTATCGATGATGCAAACGTGCGCGAAATCGTGCCGAATATTGCCAAAACCGTCATCACATACGGTACGTCCGACGATGCGCAAGTGCGTGCCTTCAATGTGAAAGACGACAACGGTCGTATGTGTTTCGATGTCGAGCGCAAAGGTTTTGGCGAAGAATTACCGGTGCTGTCGATCGTATTGAATTTGCCCGGTTTACACAATGTACGCAATGCCTTAGCTGCGATTGCCGTCTCGACTGAATTGGATGTTGAAGATGCTGCGATTCAAAGCGCGTTGCAAAACTTTAATGGTGTTGGTCGTCGCTTCCAACGCTATGGTGAAGTGGCGAGCAAAGACGGTGGCACGTTCACCTTGATTGACGACTACGGTCATCATCCGGTTGAAATGGCGGCGACTTTGGCGGCGGCGCGCGGTGCGTTTCCGTCACGTCGAATCGTGTTGGCGTTTCAGCCGCACCGTTATACGCGCACGCGTGATTGTTTTGAAGATTTTGTCAAAGTGTTGTCGGATTCGGATGCGGTCTTGTTGGGTGAAGTGTATGCCGCCGGTGAAACGCCGATTGTCGCGGCTGATGGACGCAGCTTGGCGCGTGCGTTGCGCGTAGTGGGTAAGGTTGAGCCGGTATTTGTCGAGGACATTGGCAGTATGCCGCAGGCGATTGCCGATTTTGCCAATAACGGTGACGTGGTGATCACGATGGGTGCAGGCTCGATTGGTGCGGTTGCTGGACACGTGGTTGAACTGAAAAACGAAGGGTGAGTGCAATGAGTCAGCAAAATTTGGGCAAGGTCGCCGTGTTGTTTGGTGGTGTTTCGGCAGAGCGTGAAGTGTCGATCAAGTCGGGCACGATGGTGCATGCTGCGTTGGTCAAACAGGGCATTGATGCGCATTTATTTGATACCGCATCGCAAAATATTTTCGAGCTCAAAGCGCAGGGTTTTGATCGCGCGTTTATCGCGCTGCATGGCCGTTTTGGTGAAGATGGTACGTTGCAAGGCGCGCTTGAATTGCTTGGGATCCCCTACACGGGTAGTGGCGTTTTGGGCAGCGCATTGGCAATGAATAAAGTGCGTACCAAACAAGTATGGTTGCAAAGCGGCTTACGTACGCCAGCCTATCGCGTATTACCCCGTGGTGCAGATGTTGCTGCGGTACGCGATGAAATTGTTGCGGAGTTGGGTTTGCCAATGTTTGTCAAACCGCCTCATGAAGGTTCTTCATTGGGTGCGGGCAAAGTTTCGAATGCTGATGAGTTGCAAGCGGCGTGTGAGTTGGCTTGGAAATACGATACGCATGCGCTGATTGAAGAATGTGTTGAAGGACGCGAATTGACTTGCGCGGTTTTAGGTAGCGGTGCGACTGCGCAAGTTTTGCCGATCGTCGAGATCAAAGCACCTGCGGGTGATTACAACTTTCACAACAAGTACAAGGGCAATGACACGGTTTACGATTGCCCAGCAGACGTGACGCCAGAGTTGACCACAGAGATTCAAAAGATGGTGCTCGAAGCTTATCGTTCGCTCGGTTGCTCGGGCTGGGGTCGTGCCGATGTGTTGTTGCGTGCGTCAGACAACACGCCGTTTTTGTTGGAAATGAATACTTCGCCGGGTATGACCGATCATTCGTTGGTACCGATGGCGGCACGCACGTTTGGCATTGAGTATGAAGACTTGGTGGTGCGTTTGTTGGCGGATGCGCGCTTGCACGTACAGCGAGATGTAGGCTAACGATGTTCAATATTTGGCAGGACACCGCATTGATGCAGGCTGTGAGTCGTATCTTGACTCGCGTTGCGCTGTTTTTGCTGTTAGTAGCGGGTGGTATGTGGATCTTGCAGCGGCCGTACTTTGCGATCAATCAGTTTCGCTTTGTCGGTGATGTGAAGCAGTTGGATGAACATCGTTTGCGCGGTTTGGTTGATAAACATTTGTTGGATGGCTTATCGGGTGGCTTTTTCTCGATGGAGCTACGTGACGTTCAGTCCAGTTTGTCGGAAATTACGTGGATCAAAAGTACTTCGATCCGCCGTGTTTGGCCACATGAGGTAGAAGTGAATGTGGAAGCGTATCAGCCGATTGCAGCATGGGGTGATCGTTATTTGAGTGCAGAGGGACGATTGTTTGAGGGTCAGATTCCCGCAGCGGTTAAACAGCAAATGCTTAGTACAAGTGGCCCTGAAGCGGCATCGGAATTGGTCGCACAGCAAATTCCGGTTTTTCAAACGTGGCTTAAACCTACGGGTTGGCAGATCAAGAGTATCCATTTAAGTGAGCGCTACAGTTGGCGCATTGGTTTAGGAAATGGTTTGGAAATTGAGTTGGGAAGGGCTGACACGCCCACTGCGCTAGAGGAGCGAGTGGCGCGTTTGGTCAACTCGGCGCAATTTATAGATACGAATTTGGGTGACGGAGGTGGTTACATTGACCTGCGTTACCCCAACGGCTTTGCAATGCGTACAGATAAGCTTCATCGCGTTGCAGTAGCGCAAAATACGGTTAAAACAGGTGAACAACATGACTGAACAAACAAAAGATTTGATCGTTGCACTCGACATTGGTACCTCCAAAGTCGTGGCAATGATTGCGGAGGTTTTACCGAATCAAGGCTTTAACGTGATCGGTATCGGACACCATCCTTCGCGCGGTATGAAAAAAGGCATGGTGGTGAATATTGAAGACACCATCCAAACCATTCAATACGCAATTGAAGAAGCGGAGTTGCGTGCGGGTTTCTCGGTACGCAGCGTATGTACAGGAATTGCCGGCAGCCACATTCACAGCTTTAACTCAAGCGGCATGGTTGCGGTGAAAGATACCGAAATCACACAAGTTGATATTGATCGCGTGCTCGAGACTGCGCGTGCGGTGAGCATTCCGGCTGATCAGCAAATTTTGCATGTATTGCCGCAGCAGTTCAAAGTTAATGACCAAG
>JBIKPB010000012.1:0-16041 GCA_044357705.1 Formosimonas sp.
GTGAAAATGCCGTCGTTTTTTGGTTATATGGTGTTGTCTTTTGCGATTTTGTTGCCGTTATTCTTGGTTATGACGTTTTTGTTTTTTTGAGGTCAAGTTTCCAGAAAAGCCGGCTGTAAATTACAGGTGGCTCGCCTTTTAAGCTTTTAAGCAAAATTTTGCAGGGAATAGGGTTTCTCAAAAGCTTATAGCGTATCTAGACGATCACCTCGTTCAAAGCCGATCAATATGTCGTCGTCATCAATCTTGAGGTTTTTCCCCCAGACCATGACTTTAAAGAGCTCGCCCATTTCCGCTTCTGATAACAGTTTACTTACACGATTGGCCTGTATGCGTTGTTGTTTACCTTCAATTTTGGTCAATAAATTCAAAATGCCATTGTTGATTAAAAAGTTGGCCTGATTGGTATAACCGAGCGGGGTCAAACCTTCAATTTCCGTTAGTGCCGAAAAATTCACATGCGCGGTGATGTCTTGTACGCCTGGGAAATACAGCGCATCGTCATGGGCGACGTGCTGAATATGGCACATCAGAGTGCCGGTATTGCGTTGCGGATGATAAAACTCGTGCGCGGGGAAGCCGTAATCAATCATGATAATCGCACCGCAGCGTAATACATTCGCCAAGCTGTTCATAAAGGCGATTTGCTGCGTGTGGGTTTCCGATAAATAATGACCACCACTTGCTATCAACGCGTTGCACCACTCGTCATCCATTGGCAAGTATTGCTCCGTCGCTCGATCTTCGTAGCTCAATATCTCGTCAATCTCAGTCACGCCCCGCTCAAAACATGTGCCATTTTTCATACCGATCAATTTAACCGGCATCGCATCCAGTACTTCGTTGCCAATGATCACACCGTCAAAATTGGTCGGTAGCGCATCCAGCCAAGTGACGTGTTGCCCGTGGTCTGCTAAGGTCGCTTGTTGTTCTGCACGCAACGTAGCGGATAACTCCAGAATAGAATAATCCACATTCAGGCCGAGCTTACCTAAGTGCGCCAAAATATCTGTAGCCAAGCGTCCCGTACCGGCACCGATTTCGAGAATCTGGGCGGTGCCCGTGCGTTCAAAAATTTCAACGGCTTGCTGTGCCAAACATGCGCCAAACAGTGGTGACAATAGCGGCGCGGTGATAAAGTCGCCTTTGTCGGCAAAGGCTGAAAATGGCGAGCCATCGTTGCTGTAGTAACCCAGATGCGGCGTATATAAAACTGCATTCATGTAGGCATCAAACGGTAACCAGCCATCATGTTGACGGATAAGCTCTTGAATGTGCAACCGTAATTGGTTGCTACGAGCTATTTGTTTGATAGAGGGGGTAGGAAGCGAACTGGGCATGGATGCTTTCGTGGATACTTTGATACGCGTACAATATGACAAACCGATATTTTACCGTAAACTATTACCATGACTTTCACCTTTCTACCTTCGATTCCAAGAACTGCACTCGTCACAGGCGGCGCTCGCCGCATTGGTCGTACTTTATGTTTGGCTTTGGCGCGGGCGGGATTTGATGTCGCTGTGCATTACGGTCAATCGGCGGACGAAGCAAGTGAGTTAGTCGCTGAGTTACAAAGTCTGGGTGTTCGTGCTCATGCGCTGTCGGCAGATTTAACCGATGAGTTGGCAACGCGTATGTTGCTGGTGCAAGCGAATGATGTGCTCGGCACAATTGGCGTGTTGGTCAACAATGCGTCGATTTTTGAATACGATGCGCTCACACAAGAGGCGCCGCTCGAATTGGTACAATTTGAAAAGCATTGGCGTGCCAATACATTTGCGCCATTATTATTGATGCAACAGTTTGCGCAACAACTCGATGAGTCGAAAAATGGCGTGGTCATCAATATACTTGACCAAAAATTACACAACCCCAACCCTGATTTCTTGAGCTATACACTCAGCAAAGCCGCGTTGGAGCATGCCACGACACTCGCTGCACTCGCGCTTGCGCCACGCGTGCGCGTGGTCGGTATCGCACCCGGTTTGAGCTTGCCATCGGGTGAGCAAAATGCCGCTGACTTTGCTGCGGCACATTCACACACGATTTTAAATCGTGGCTCTAACCCTGATGATGTTGCGCAAGCGATGATCTACGCGATCGCCGCACCGAGCGTGACGGGCACGACTTTATTGGTCGATGGTGGTCAACATCTCACCAGCAGTGCGCGCGATGTGATGTTTGTGCACCGTGCCTGAATCAGTTGGTAATTCGTTTAAACCTAGGGCGTGGTAAAATTCACCTTTTGCGCTGAAAATTCATCATGCCTCACACTGAACCGATTTGGACTCCGCACGCCACCGTCGCCGCCTTGATTGAACGCGATGGTCGTTATCTAATGGTGCGTGAGCACACACGCCACGGCATTCGCCTCAATCAACCTGCGGGGCATTGGGAAGCGGGCGAGACTTTACTTGAGGCAGTGTGCCGCGAGGTGTTGGAGGAGTCTGGCTATGAGTTTACGCCGACGGCCTTGCTCGGCATTTATGTGTCCGACAAAGATGATAAATCAGTGACGTATCTGCGCATGACGTTTATCGGTACACTCGGCGACGTGCCTGTGCACGATGAATTGGACGACGGCATTATCGAGGCGGTGTGGTTGACGGCAGATGAGGTGATGGCGCACAGCGCGATGCATCGCAACCCGATTGTCGCTCAGTGTTTGAGCGATTACATCAACGGGCAACGGTTGGATTTGTCATTGGTGAAAGATTTGAGAGTGTTGGTATGACAAAAAAACGCGTGGTGGTCGGCATGTCGGGCGGTGTTGATTCATCCGTCACGGCGTGGCTGCTCAAAGAGCAAGGCTATGAAGTCATCGGCTTGTTTATGAAGAACTGGGAGGACGATGACGACTCTGAGTATTGCTCGACGCGGCAAGACTGGCTCGACGCGGCATCGGTCGCCGATGTGGTCGGGGTCGACATTGAGGCGGTGAATTTTGCCGCCGAGTACAAAGACCGTGTGTTTGCTGACTTCTTGTGCGAGTACAGCGCAGGGCGCACGCCCAATCCTGATGTGCTGTGCAATGCTGAAATTAAATTCAAAGCATTTTTAGACCACGCCATGAGCTTGGGCGCGGAGTATATTGCGACGGGGCACTACGCGCGCGTGCGCGAATTGAACGGCGAGTTTCAATTGCTCAAAGGCTTGGACGTGAGCAAAGACCAAAGTTATTTTTTGCACCGACTCAACCAAGCGCAGTTGTCCAAAACGTTATTTCCGTTGGGCGAAATGCCAAAAACCCAAGTGCGTGACATCGCGCATCGGCTCGGTTTGTCCAACGCGGCGAAAAAAGATTCAACGGGCATCTGTTTCATCGGCGAGCGACCTTTCCGTGATTTTCTCAATCAATATTTACCGACCCACAAAGGCGAGATGAAAACCCTCGATGGGCGCGTGGTCGGTGAGCACGTCGGTTTGTCGTTTTATACCTTGGGGCAACGCAAAGGCATTGGCATCGGTGGCGACAAAAAAGGCAATGGCGAGCCGTGGTTTGCCGTGCACAAAGACTTGGCAAATAACGTGTTGTACGTGGCGCAAGGACACGACCATCCTGCATTGCAGTCGACCATGCTCATTGCCGAGGATGTGAGCTTTGTTGCTGGTGCAACACCTTTAAATATTAATATTGCTGCCAAAACTCGCTATCGTCAAAGTGACTCAGCTTGTACTATTTCCGAACATGTCAATGGATTTAAACTCTATTTCGCCGACTCGCAATGGGCGGTGACACCGGGGCAGTCGGCGGTGTTGTATGACGGTGAGGTTTGCTTGGGAGGTGGCATCATCACGCAAGCGAATCCTGATTTATCACCGCTTTAAGTGCATCCAAACCGCGGTGATGAAGCTCACATCAATCGCGCGTTGGAACTGGCGACAGCAGTCCGCTATTCAGCGGACATTGACGAATCGCATTCACTGCGCTCAAAACACTAATTACATCAAAGAAACCTTTTATGCCTAATTCATTACAAACCAAACCCGCAGTCTGGTGGGGTTGGTTCCCTATTTTTCTCGTCATATTTGAAGTCTCGGTCTACACGGCCAACGACATGATTCAGCCGGCCATGCCGCGTGTGGTATCCGATTATGGCGTGAGTGGTGCGTGGATTGCCACCGCACTCACCGCTTTTATGATTGGCGGCGGTATGCTGACTTGGTTGCTCGGACCTTACTCGGACCTTGCCGGGCGTCGTCCTGTATTGCTCACGGGGGTGGCGCTGTTTTTCGTGGCTTGTCTGGCCACCTATTTAATCTCGCACATTGAGGGGTTTATGTTGCTGCGGGTGCTGCAAGGTATGGGGATGAGTTTCATCGGCGCGGTCGGCTATGCGGCCATCCAAGAAGTATTTGAGGAAAAGCGTGCCATCCGCATCATGGCGCTCATGGCGAATGTCTCACTCATCGCTCCGCTTTTGGGGCCTTTGCTCGGCGTGTGGATTATCGAATGGGCACCGTGGCAGACGATTTTCGCCATCAATGCCAGCCTCGCGCTCATCGCTTTCGTCGGTTTGTTCTTTTGTATGCCCGAAACATTACCCCTTGAGGTCAAACAAGCCACCATGCGCAGTGCGCCGAACCTGCTGGGATTTTTATCACACCTTGTCCATCAATACCGTGCACTGGCCAAAGACAAAAACTTTTGGCGCAACAGCATGACCCCTGCACTCATGATTACCCCGACGCTCGGCTGGATAGGGCTGGGGCCAATGATTTTGATGAATGATTTTGGGCTGTCCAGCCGCGAGTTTGCGCTGTGGCAAATTCCTGTGTTTAGCTGCCTGATTGCGGCGAATTTATTTTTGGCTTATGTCACGGGGCGTTGGCCATTGCAGCACAGCTTGTACATTGGGCTTTGGATTGCTGCTTGTGCTGCATTGCTCGGCCTCGGTCTGGTATTTACGGTAGGTGCTGCGGTGTGGGTTTTGGCACTGATTACAGCGTTGATTGGGATTGTGGATGGTTTGTCGATGTCGGTGTATTACCGATTCGCACTCACGGGCAGTGAGGCACCCAAAGGAATTTTAGCGGCGGCGGTCAGCGTGGTATTTATGGCGGTTTTGGCGGTTGCGGTGGAGGTGTATAAATGGACTTATTTGCATTTTGGTATGCAGGGTTACCTCGTGCTCACTGCGGTGTGTATGTTGGTGTTCATTGTCTTGGCGCGACGCACCATTGCGCATGGGTTAACGCTGCGTGAGCCTGCTGCGTAAAAGCATAATCTTCTGATTGTCAAAAAGCCAGACGGGATGTCTGGCTTTTTCATTTAAAACAATCTCTTTTTAATCAAACGTGTCGTTGCGTTTGCCATTTTCCAACACATGCCCCATGCCTGGGCGGCTGACCAATAACGCGTCAACAGGCACTGCAACCTGCACATCTCTGTTGTTGTATGGCAAAAGCTGCAGGATGTGGCGCATGGCATTGAGGCGAGCGCGTTTTTTACAGTCAGACTTAATCACTGTCCATGGCGAATCAGCGGTGTCGGTGTGATAGAACATCGCTTCTTTAGCTGCGGTGTAATCCTCCCATTTATCGAGCGAGGCCATGTCAATCGGCGAGAGCTTCCATTGTTTGAGCGGGTGATTTTTTCGCTCGGCGAAACGCTGGCGCTGAACATTGCGACTGACTGAGAACCAAAACTTGACGAGGATGATACCGCTGCGTACCAAATTGCGCTCAAATTCAGGACACTGACGCATGAATTCAGTGTATTCCTGATCGCTGCAAAAACCCATGACCCGCTCAACGCCCGCGCGGTTGTACCATGAGCGGTCAAACATGACGATTTCCCCTGCGCTGGGTAAATGCTGAATGTAACGCTGAAAGTACCACTGACTGCGCTCCATTTCAGTGGGCTTTTCTAACGCGACCACACGCGCACCACGAGCGTTGAGATGTTCCATAAATCGTTTAATCGTGCCCCCTTTACCTGCGGCGTCTCGCCCTTCAAATACGATGACCACGCGTTGACCCGTTTCTTTCACCCAATTTTGCAGTTTGAGTAACTCGACTTGCAGGCGGTATTTTTGTTCTTCGTAGGTTTTTCGCTGCATCAGGTGTTTGTAGGGGTATGCGCCTTGACGCCATTTCTCAGACAACACTTCATCAAGATTGACCTTCGGTGTCTGGTCCGTTTGCTTTAAATCGCGCGCCTCATCACGAAGGACTTTGAGCAATAGCCCTCGGTCATCTGGCGCCCAGCTTTGTACCAGTGAACGCACCGCTTGTCGCGCGACTTTCGCGGCGTTCGGGTTGTTATCCCCTGTGATGGTGTTGGTCACTATATCCCCGACAGCTTGCAGATTGGTGTATACCGAGGCATTTTGACGCTCGTTGATGTCGTTTTGCACCGCTTGCGGCAGAGTTCCTGCCTGCTTGATGGGTTGTTTCGTCACAGCGCGTTGACACGGGGTGCTTTTTGTGGCGATTTTTTTGGTTTGATTGACGGATGATGGTTTTGTGGATTGGCCATTGAGTTGTCTATTTGTCTGATTTGATTGGGGGTTTGCCGCCATTGTGACCTCCTTGTGTTGATGGGTTATTTCAATTCATTGTACGCCTGTCACATCTGAAAACCCACCGATTCCAGCTAAATCCATAAAAAAATTGTGGTTATTATTCTGAATGCTGCTTTTTTGAGACACTCAGCCGATTCAGACATTTTCTCACTTGATCTTGTACCGAATACACGGGTTAATTTGGCTCGTCAGGATTGAATAGACGGTACAATAACGCCATGAAACACCACAGGCACTTCGCTCTGCGCAGTGCTTTTTTTATCCCTATCGAAACTCAAAAAGCAGTCCATGGCCAAACACGCATCACCGAAAAAAATGAGTTTGAACCCACAGCAACAAGCCGCCGTTGATTATCTCGATGGTCCTTGCTTGGTGCTTGCGGGAGCAGGCAGTGGCAAAACGGGGGTGATTACCCAAAAAATCGCGCATTTGATTAACAACTGTGGTTATGAGCCGAAGCACATCCTCGCTGTGACGTTCACCAATAAAGCCTCAAAAGAAATGTCTGAGCGCGTGACGAAAATCATGAGTGGCTCATCGGCAAACTTGAAAGGCTTAACGATTTCGACGTTTCACTCCTTCGGTGTGCGGTTTTTACGCGATGAAGCCAAGCAGTTGGGGCTGAAAGAAAAATTCTCCATACTAGACCAAGACGATTGTTTTTCGATTTTGCAAGAGTTGTGCGCGACAACCAATAAGGCATTGATTAAGACGATGCAAAGCACGATTTCGCTGTGGAAAAATGGTCAGGTCACGCCCGAGCAAGCATTGAAAGATGCGAAAGACAACGATGAATTGCAGTTTGCGCGCGTGTACGCCAATTACAATGCGACGATTGCGGCGTATCAGGCGGTGGATTTTGATGATTTGATTCGCTTGCCTGTTGAGTTGTTGCAATCCAATGAGGAAGTACGCAACCGTTGGCAGGCGAAGTTGCGTTACATCTTGGTTGATGAATATCAAGACACCAATACTTGCCAATACGCTTTACTCAAGTTGCTCACGGGTGTGCGTGCAATGTTTACTGCGGTGGGCGATGACGATCAGGCGATTTATGCGTGGCGCGGCGCGACTTTGGATAATCTGAAATTATTGCAAACCGATTTTCACCGTTTGAAAGTGATTAAATTGGAACAAAATTATCGCTCGACCGAACGGATTTTGAATGCAGCCAATGCGGTGATCGGGCACAATCCGAAGTTGTTTGACAAGAAGCTTTGGAGTGATCTGGGCGAAGGTGAGGCAATTAAGGTTTTGCCGATGGCGAATGAAGAGGAAGAGGCGGAAAACGTTGTCATGCGCATGCAGGCGCACCGCATTTCGCAAAATGCCAAGTTCGCCGACTATGCGATTTTGTACCGTGGCAACCATCAAGCGCGTTTGTTTGAGCAGCATTTGCGCAAGGAGCGGATTCCGTATGTGATGTCGGGTGGGCAGTCGTTTTTTGAGCGCGCCGAGATTCGAGACATCATGGCTTACTTTCGTTTGCTTAACAACATCAACGACGATCCAGCCTTTATTCGCGCAGTGACTACGCCCAAGCGCGGCATCGGCGCGGCGAGCTTGGAGCATCTTGGGCAGTACGCGGGGCGACGCGGCATTCCGTTGTTTGAAGCGGTGTTTGAAGCAGGTTTTGAGTCGATTTCAACGCCACGCCAAGTCGAGCCGCTGTTGACTTTTTGTGAATTTATTAATCTGTACGAGCAACGCGGGTCGACCGAAGAGGCGGCGGAAGTGCTCGATGATTTGATCAACGCGATTGGTTACGAAGCTTATTTGTACGATCAATTTGACGAGCGACAGGCGCAAAACAAATGGAAAAACGTGCTCGACTTCATGGCGTGGATTAAGCGTCGCGCCGAGGAGGATGACAAAAAACTCTCGGCGGTGATTCAAAGCATGGTGCTCATCAGCATGCTCGACAAAGGCGACGAGACGCAGGACGCCGTGCGCTTGTCGACTTTGCATGCGTCGAAAGGTTTGGAGTATCCGCATGTATTTTTGGTCGGGGTGGAAGAGGGTTTGTTGCCGCACATGTCGCGTGACGAAGCGTTAGAGGACCCAACGCGCATCGAAGAAGAGCGTCGCCTCATGTACGTTGGCATCACGCGCGCGCGCCGTAGTTTGCACGTGACGTGGTGCCAAAAACGCCGCCGTGGTCGTGATTTTGAAAACCGCGAAATGTCGCGCTTCATCAAAGAAATGAAGCATGAGTTAGAGGGCGCACGAGCCGATGTCAAAGACGTCGCGCAAGTTACGCCGAAGCAGCGGATTGAAATGCTCAAAGCGATGTTGGCGAAACAGGCGGGACAGCAGGAGTTGCCGTTTAAGCAGGCCGAGGAAACGACCTGAATATTTTCGAAAATAAATTCTGGTTTGTCGTTTAAAAGCATGCGTTTATCGCATGCTTTTTGCTTTATGATGTAACAAAAATACAGTACAAAATGCATCTATAAATCGCCTTTTAGGAGACTCACCATGGCCGTTTCGGTATTCGATTTGTTCAAGATTGGCATTGGACCGTCCAGCTCGCACACGGTCGGACCGATGCGTGCTGCGAAAATGTTTGTCGAAATGCTGGACAAGGACAATTTCTTGCCGCAAACCGCTCGGGTTTGTGCGCAAATGTACGGCTCACTCGGTTTAACGGGTGTTGGGCATGGTACGGACAAAGGCGTGTTGCTTGGATTGCTCGGCTACGCGCCGGATTCGGTGCCGATTGAAAAAGTGCAATATGAGTTGGACGCAATTGCACTGGATCAAAAGATCAGTTTGCTCGGTCATCATCCTGTGGCGTTTAAAGTCAAAAATGACATGATTTTGCATCGTCGTCAAGCGCTTGCCGAACATCCAAATGGTATGAAATTTACTGCATACGATGCGGCGGGTGAGGTGTTGGTCGAGAAAAAATATCTGTCGGTCGGTGGTGGTTTTGTTGTTACGGTTGGCATGGATGCGACACCGGTTTTGCAGGCATTTAATGATGTTAAATATCCGTTTACGAGTGGTAAAGAATTGTTGGAAATTTGTCGGCGTGAAAACTTGACCATTGCTGAGTTGATGTTGGCTAATGAATTGACGTGGCGCACCGAAGAGGAGGTGCGCGAACAAATGATGAACATTTGGTCGGTCATGCAAAGTTGTGTGGCGCGCGGTTGCGGCATTAATAATCCGGACGCAACCGGATTTTTACCCGGTGGCTTGAATGTCAAACGCCGTGCTGTCGAGCTGTATCAGCAACTCACACAAAATGCCGAGCGGTCATTAGCCGATCCACTCACAGTGATGGATTGGGTCAGTCTGTACGCAATTGCGACGAATGAAGAAAATGCTGCGGGTGGTCGCGTCGTTACCGCGCCGACCAATGGTGCTGCTGGCGTGGTGCCGGCGGTGTTGCATTATTATGAGCGATTTGTACCGAATGCATCCGATGAAGGTGTGATGAGCTTTTTGCTTACCGCGGGTGCGATCGGGATTTTGTACAAACTCAATGCGTCGATTTCGGGTGCTGAGGTCGGTTGTCAAGGTGAAGTGGGTGTGGCGTGCTCGATGGCGGCGGGCGGTTTGGCCGCAGCGCTTGGTGGTACCAATGCACAAATCGAAAATGCGGCTGAAATTGGCATGGAACATAACTTAGGTTTGACCTGTGATCCTGTCGGCGGTTTGGTGCAAATTCCGTGCATCGAACGCAATGCGATGGGCGCGATCAAAGCCGTGAATGCGACACGGATGGCACTGCGTGGCGACGGCACGCATCATATTTCACTGGATATGGTGATTAAAACCATGCGTGATACCGGTGCGGATATGAAAACCAAATATAAAGAAACCGCTAAAGGTGGCTTAGCTGTGAATATGGTGGAGTGTTGAGCGAGCTATGTCAGAGATGATTCTTAAATAAATAAGTAAAAGAGGGGCAATGAGTAATTTGAATATTCGTTGGGTCAATGCTGAAGACGTAGCGTTAATCGCACCTTTATTTGATGGTTATCGACGGTTTTATGAGAAGCCATCCGACTTGGATTTTTGTACCGCTTTTTTGACCGCACGTTTAGCGGCCGGTGAATCACGCGTTGCTATGGCTGTTGATTCAGGAGGGGCGGCTCAGGGGTTCATGCAGTTGTATCCTTTGTTTTCGTCATTGGCTTTGTCGTTGGATGCGGCGCGCGTTTGGTTGCTCAATGATTTGTTTGTGTCGCCTGCTGCGCGTGGCTTGGGCGTCGGCGCCGCGTTATTGGATTTTGCGCAGGATTTTGCCCGTGATTCGGGTGCAGCTTATTTAATGCTTGAAACCGCTAAAACCAATCTGACTGCGCAAGGCTTGTATGAAAAACAGGGTTGGGTGATAGATAATGAATTTTTGGTTTATTCTTGGCGAGTTTGATTTGAGTTTACCTGTAAAAGAAAAATCGGAAAATCGTTTAACGATGAAGCGTTATGCGATGCTTTATGGCGCTTTGATGTTAATTGCATTCGTGATACTAGCTCTTTGGATTCTGAGCGTTTATGTGAGCAAGACTTACTATGACGCCACTGCATCGGCGGGACAAATCTTGTTGTATGTCATCATGATTTGCTTGATTTTGCCAGGGTACTTTTTGTTTGGCAAAATCATCTTAAGTCGACAATTATCCAAGAAACTTCGGTGGAGTGCGATGATTGATAAACCTGTTTTGTCACGCCAAGAGTGGATGATATGGTTTGGATTGCATCTGTTGGGTGCGGTATTTTTATTTTTGGTTTTTGCTCAATTGGAGCATCATCTGGCAATTCGGACTTGCTTGATTGAGCTTTTTGGTCGCACCAGTCGTGGTGCACCCGCTTTTCCAATTATGTTGGCGGCAGGTGCTTTGCCGTGTTTGGTCATTGGCGGATTGTATCTGTTGTTTTTGAAGGCTCATGGGTTCTGGAGTTCGTATTTGAAACATGCAGATGAGCGAGCACTGCTTGAACGACAAAACGCAATCATGTTTTCGTTCATGATCAGTACCGGCAGCATGGCAATGATTTGTACGCAACTTATTTGGATCGTTACGGTTTAATGATTTCTTATCATGAAACCGTTAACCTACTCAAAAAATACTAAAAACAACAATCCACAGTAGATGTGCCTTCTAAAAGCGCCATTTGCCGCGTTTGTTGCCGTAGAAAACGCATCCGTGTGCTATAATTTCGCGTTCATTAGAACTTGATTTTATTGATTTTTTACTACGGAGCATTACAAAAATGGCAATCGAACGCACTTTATCTATCATCAAACCTGACGCAGTTGCAAAAAATGTAATTGGTCAAATCTACACGCGTTTTGAAAACGCGGGTCTCAAAATCGTTAACGCAAAATTCACTCAATTGACTCAAGAGCAAGCTGAAGGTTTTTACGCGGTTCACGCAGAGCGTCCTTTCTTCAAAGACTTGGTGGCATTCATGGTTTCAGGTCCAGTGATGATCACTGCTTTGGAAGGCGAAAACGCTGTTTTGGCGCACCGTGATTTGATGGGCGCGACCAACCCTAAAGAAGCGGCTGCCGGTACGATCCGTGCTGATTTCGCTGAATCAATCGACGCGAATGCAGTTCATGGCTCTGATAGCCTTGAAAACGCAGCGATTGAAATCAAATACTTTTTTGGTTAAATTCAAAAAAAGTAAAACCCTACTTTTTTTGAGTAGGGTTTAGCAAATTTTAACGGGCAAAGCCCGCAAAAATTTGGAGTTAAAAGCTTAAAATAACCCGACACTGCAAGGATGAGTTTGGCTCAAGATGTTTTGTTGGGGCTTCAAGGTTTTGTGCGGGTTTCCCGCTCAAAATCTCTAACTTGATTAAATATCCAAAAAGTAGGGTTTTACTTTTTGGAATCGCATATATGACCACCAATCTCCTAAATTTCGACGCCGAGGGCATGAATGAACTGTTTACCCAAATGGGTGAAAAGTCGTTTCGTGCGCGTCAGGTATTGCGGTGGATCCATCATTTTGGTGCGCAAAGATTTGACCAAATGACCGATTGGGCCAAATCTTTGCGCACCAAGCTCGAAGATGAGTTCGAGTTGCCATTGCCTGAGATTTTGCACGATCACACATCGATTGACGGCACGCGCAAGTGGCTGATTGACGTCGGGCAAAGCAATGCGGTTGAAGCGGTTTATATTCCCGAAGCCAATCGAGGCACATTGTGCGTCTCGTCGCAAGCCGGTTGTGCGGTGAATTGCCGTTTTTGCTCGACCGGACATCAAGGCTTTAACCGCAATTTGACCACAGCAGAAATCATCAGCCAATTGTGGTGGGCCAATCATGCGCTCGGCGCGGATCCAAAAGGCCAACGCAAAATCACCAACGTCGTGATGATGGGTATGGGTGAGCCGCTGTTGAATTACAACCAGCTCGTTCCTGCGCTCAAACTCATGCTCGATGACAACGCTTATGGCTTGTCGCGCCGCCGCGTGACGGTTTCAACTTCGGGCGTGGTACCGATGATGGACCGGTTAAAAGATGATTGTCCCGTCGCTTTGGCGGTTTCGTTGCATGCGCCGAATGATGCTTTGCGCGACGAACTCGTGCCGTTGAATAAAAAATATCCGTTGCGAGAACTCATGGCGGCATGTCAGCGTTATTTGACACGTGCGCCGCGTGATTTTGTGACATTTGAATACATCATGCTCAAAGGCGTGAATGATACGGCGCAACATGCGCGCGAGCTGGTCAAGTTGGTGCAGGACGTGCCATGCAAATTCAATTTGATTCCGTTTAACCCGTTCCCTGAGTCGGGTTTGACGGTTTCAACGCGCGAACAGATTCGTGTGTTTGGCGAAATTTTGCTCGAAGCGGGGATTGTCACGACAATTCGCAAAACCCGTGGCGATGACATTGATGCGGCATGTGGTCAACTCGCCGGTCAAGTGCTTGATCGCACGCGTCGTAATGAGCGTATGACTGAGCAAGCGTTAGTCTTTACGCCGTATGTGAAAAATGTGGCAGCAGAAGTCAAAGCAGATGAGATAGAAGCAGAAGTAGCTGAGCAGCGTCGTGCGGTGATTTCATTTGAGCAAATGCAAGAGCAAATGCAAGAGCAAATTGCGCAGGCAGTTTCGAAATCATGAAGGGTTTTGGGCTGCTCCTGATCTGCGTCACTTGTTTGATGATGCCATTGGCGCAAGCCAAAAGCGAGATCAGGGTCGGCTCCGCGCAGGAGCAAGCGCGTGTGCATACTGACTTAGCGAGTCGCTATTATCAAGTCGGTCAGGTCAGTATTGCCGTGGATGAGGCCAAAACAGCTTTAAGCAGCGTTGCGGATTATGTGCCTGCACACACGGTATTGGGGTTGATTTATGCGCAGCTAAAGCAAAATAGTTTGGCCGATACGCATTTTGCTGCGGCCTTGAGTGCTGCCGAGGCACAAAAAATATCGCAAACCGATGTGCGCAACAGTTATGCGTGGTATTTATGTGGCAGTGGCCGAGGTGAGCAAGCATTACAAGAATTTGCGATTGTTTTGCGTGATCCGTTGTATGACAGTATGGACAAAGTATTGATTAATGCAGGCGCATGTGCAGCACGATTGAATCGAAACGATTTGGCATTGCCTTATTTGGATGCCGCGGTGGATGTCAATGCCAATAATGGTGCCGCTTACATGTATCGAGCGCACGTTTTGATCAATGTGGCACGTTACAGCGATGCGCGTGCAGATCTTCGCCGCGCTGATGCTTTGATTAAAAATTCGCCTGAAGTGCTCTGGGCGCAAGTGCGTTTGGCACAAGCGCAAAATGCATCATTTAAAAATACAACCGATGAATTACAGCGTGACTATCCGACCAGTGAACAGGCCAACTGGGCACGCGCCGGCCGTTATGAAACTTTTTAAAGAATAGAGAAAACCATGAGTCAACAAGAAATTACATTAGATGAGTCAGCGCCCGTTGTCGTTGCGAAAGCCCAAAGTTTGGGGGAGTGGTTGATCGCTGCGCGTCAAGCCAAAGGCATGTCGGCGCAAGACGTTGCGTCGCGCACCAATCGCAGTTTGCAGCAAATCATGGCAGTTGAAGCTGACGATTACTCAAATGTCAATGCGCCTGTTCTGTTGCGTGCGATTGCCCGTCAATATGCAAAAGCGGTTGGGGTCGATCCAGAAGAAGCGGTCGCTCATTTACCGACCGAATATCAGCAAGTGACGGCATCGGTACCGATGCGTGATGCGCAGTTTAACCGCGTATTCACACACAGTGGCACACCACTCAAGTCACCTTGGATTTCTCGTACTGCGTTGATGGTATTGGCTGCTGTGGCATTGGGATTGTTGGCCTACTGGATATTTGGTTCGCGCTTTAATAAGCCCGTCGACGGTGCAAAAAAAATCTCCGAGCCGAATCAAGTGCAAGTGATTGCACCGCCGGCTGCACCTGTAACAGCACCGACTGCAGCTGCTGATACAGCGCCGATTGCTGCTGGAGCGACAGCCGAAGCAGCTGCACCCACGCCTTTGGCAACTTCGGGTGACGAGCTATTGTTAAAGTTTAAAGCATCAAGCTGGGTTGAAATCAAAGATGCCGATGGCAAAATATTGTTAAGTGGTGAACAGCTTGAAAACACCGAGCAGACTGTTTCGGGCAAATTACCTTTAAAAGTCAAAGTTGGTAACGCCACCAATGTTGAAGCGGCTTGGAAAGGCGCAGCCTACGATTTAACACCGTCGATCAAAGGCGGCGTCGCGCGTTTGAATTTAGAGTAAACCATGAGCGTCGCACGTCATCACACCCACACGGTTAAAGTCAGTCATGCCGACAATGCCGTCTATATTGGCGGCTCGCATCCTGTTGTCGTTCAGTCCATGACCAATACTGACACCGTCGATGCGCTTGGCACGGCGATTCAGGTAAAAGAGTTGGCGCAAGCCGGATCAGAGTTGGTACGCATCACGGTGAATTCGCCCGAGGCTGCGGCGGCTGTGCCGTACATTCGTGAGCAACTCGACACGATGGGCGTGCACGTACCATTGGTCGGCGATTTTCATTACAACGGTCATAAATTACTCACGCAGTATCCGGATTGCGCGCAAGCCTTGAGCAAATACCGCATCAATCCGGGCAATGTCGGCAAAGGCGCAAAAAAAGACGCGCAGTTTGCACAGATGATAGAAGTCGCCGCAAAGTATGATAAAGCCGTGCGCATTGGTGTGAACTGGGGCAGCCTCGACCAAAGTGTGCTTGCCCGCATCATGGACGAAAATGCCCAACGCACGCAGCCTTGGTCAGCGCAACAGGTCATGACCGAAGCCCTCATCACCTCAGCTTTGGAGTCAGCCCAAGCCGCACGCGACATCGGCCTACCTGAGAACAAAATCGTCATTTCGTGCAAAGTTTCCAACGTACAAGACTTGGTTGCGGTTTATCAACAACTCGCACAGCGCTGCCACTACGCACTGCACCTCGGCTTGACCGAAGCGGGCATGGGCAGTAAAGGCATTGTCGCGTCAACGGCTGCTTTATCGGTTTTGCTACAACAAGGTATTGGTGACACG
>JBIKPB010000148.1:0-4686 GCA_044357705.1 Formosimonas sp.
ATTTTTTCTTTATAAACTGTTTGTAAACGTGTCATGATAGCCCCTGTTACGCCACAGTTGCGCCGTTGGATTTAAAGACGCGGACTTTTTTGCCATCCACTTCTTTAATCGCAACGCGATCTGCTTTACCATCTTTATTGACCAACGCCACGTTAGAAATATGAATCGCCATTGTTTTTTCAACAATGCCGCCTTCTTTTTGTAACATTGGGTTAGGACGTTGATGTTTTTTAACAACATTAACACCCTCAACCTTGACGCGATCAACATCAACGCGAGTCAATACAACACCGCGCTTACCTTTATCTTTACCTGTCAAGACAATAACATTGTCGCCTTTGCGAATTTTTTCCATGTTATTTCTCCTTACAGCACTTCTGGCGCCAAAGACACGATTTTCATGAACTTTTCACCGCGCAATTCGCGCGTCACAGGTCCAAAAATACGAGTGCCGATTGGTTCCAACTTAGCATTCAACAAAACGGCCGCATTGTCATCAAACTTGACTTTAGAGCCATCCGAACGGCGAACACCAGCAGCAGTACGAACCACTACAGCATTGTAAACTTCGCCTTTTTTAACGCGGCCACGTGGCGCAGCGTCTTTAATACTGACTTTGATGATGTCACCAACGCTGGCATAACGACGCTTAGAGCCGCCCAACACTTTGATACACATCACTGAACGCGCACCGGTATTATCGGCAACGTCCAATTTGCTTTGCATCTGAATCATGATATTTTCCCAACTTAATCGCTTGTTAGCGGTCAGTTTTGGCCTCACTGCACTCCATGGGAGGCAGCACTTGAGTAGAATCTCTTACGAAATTAGACTTTTTACTAATCGAATACCGCTGCGAGAGCGGCGAATCAGTAAAGAACGTCGATTATATGTCGTTTTTTTAGTTTACGCAAGCCTATTTCGGACTATTTTTCAAAGGTTGGGTAATTAAACCACAACATGTCGTGCGTTATATTACGGTAAAATGCGTTTTTTGCAATCACAGGTATTGATCATGAATGTCCTTATTATTGGCTCTGGTGGCCGCGAACATGCCCTTGCTTGGAAAATGGCACAATCCGCTCAAGTCTCGACCGTATTTGTCGCGCCGGGCAATGCGGGCACGGCACAAATCAAAAAAGCCAAGAACATCACGCAGCAAGACAACGCGGCTTTGGTTAAGTTCGCCCAAGAGAACAATGTTGTATTGACCGTAGTGGGCCCAGAAGCTCCTTTATCAAAAGGCGTGGTCGATGCATTTCGTGACGCGGGCTTGGTAATTTTCGGTCCGACTCAAGCGGCTGCTCAGCTGGAAAGCTCCAAGTCGTTCGCAAAAGCGTTCATGGCGCGTCATCATATTCCGACTGCAACTTATGCCGACTTTACCGATGCCGCTCTGGCTCATGAGTATATTAATACTCATGATGCACCGATTGTCATTAAAGCCGATGGTTTGGCTGCTGGCAAAGGCGTGGTGGTCGCAATGACTACAGATGAGGCACACCATGCAATTGATGATATGCTGGCGGGCAATCGTCTTGGTGATGCGGGCGCGCGTGTCGTGATTGAAGAGTTCTTGGAGGGCGAAGAAGCCAGCTTTATCGTCTTGTGCGATGGCGAACATGCTTTGCCGCTGGCAACCTCGCAAGACCATAAACGCCTATTGGACGGCGACCAAGGACCCAATACCGGCGGTATGGGCGCCTATTCGCCAGCCCCTGTTGTCACGGTAGCAACTCATGAACGCGCACTGCGTGAAGTAATTTACCCAACATTAGATGGCATGAAAAAGGATGGTATTGTATTCACCGGTTTCTTATATGCTGGGTTAATGATTAAACCAGACGGTTCGATCAAAGTACTTGAGTTCAACTGTCGTATGGGCGATCCTGAAACCCAGCCGATCATGATGCGTTTGAATTCCGATTTATTTGACGTCATGAATCACGGTGCACGCGGTACTTTGAATCAAATCACCTTGGAGTGGGATCCACGTCCGGCGTTAGGTGTGGTTTTAGCCGCAGCGGATTATCCCGCAACTCCGCGCACGGGTGATGCAGTCACTACACCTGAAGACACGTTGGACTGTGTTACTTTTCACGCGGGTACGATGGAAAAATACGATCAAGTACTGACCAGTGGTGGTCGCGTCTTGTGTGTCACGGCTTTGGGTCGGACTTTAAAAGAGGCACAAGCAGTCGCTTATGAGCAAATTCATCGTATTCAATTTGACGGAATGCAATATCGCAAAGACATTGGTTATCGTGCGATTGACTTAATTTAATTACGAGCGCATTTATCAGCGCGTTATAAACTAATGCCGCGCATCAATCCAGCCGCCCTTCATTATCGCCCCTCCGCCACCAGGCGCATTTATTGCTTTTCGAGTTACAGCCTTCACTACTATGCCAACTTCAGAACAACTTTACGACTATTTTACAAATCTGCAAAACACCATTGTCACGGCTTTAGAAGCAGTGGATGGCGCGACCTTCACACGTGATGCATGGCAAAAAGAAGTCGATTCACCCTTGCAGGGAAACGGCGTGACGGCGATTCTTGAAGGCGGTCATGTCTTTGAACGTGCAGGTGTTGCTTTTTCAAAAGTCAGCGGAAAATCGCTGCCTCAATCGGCGTCAAGCCACCGTCCAGAATTGGCGGGTCGCGGGTTTGAAGCGATGGGCGTCTCTTTGGTTTTGCACCCCCGCAATCCCTTCGTACCAACCGTACACATGAATGTGCGCGGTTTGGTAGCCAAAAAACAAGGAACAGAAGATGTCGCATGGTTTGGCGGCGGCATGGATCTGACCCCCTATTACGGTTTTACAGAGGATTGCGTCCATTTTCACCAAACCTGTCGCAACGCTTTATTACCATTCGGCGAAGACAAATATCCTCGCTTCAAACAATGGTGCGACGAATATTTTTACCTCAAACATCGCAATGAAGCACGCGGCATTGGTGGAGTTTTTTTTGATGATCAAGCGACACCGGACATCGAAACCGCTTTCGCCATGACCCAATCGGTCGGTGACGCATTTCTAGACGCATATCTGCCGATTGTTGCCCAACACCGTGACGATCCATACACCGAACAACACAAAGCTTGGCAAAGTTATCGTCGCGGTCGTTATGTCGAATTCAATTTGGTGTGGGATCGCGGGACGCATTTTGGCCTGCAAAGCGGTGGGCGAACCGAATCGATTTTGATGTCGATGCCGCCTACTGCCGATTGGTCATACCAATATTCACCAGCCCCCAACTCGGCTGAAGCGCAGCTATTAACCGAATTTTTACCGGTCAGAGATTGGCTCTGATGAATGCTTTTGCACTCAACCCACCGATCGGTTGTTTTGGCGGCACCTTCAATCCACCCCATGTCGCTCATTTCACTTTGGTTCATGCGGCATGTATCCAACTACAGCTCGCCCAAGTTTTGATGATCCCTGCAGGCCAACCTTGGCAAAAGCCGCAAGTCTTACCCGCACATCATCGCGTCAAGATGCTAGAAGCCGCACTTGAACACGACAAAAGCCTTTGGCAAAGCCAATTAACAAACCAGAATACGCCTTATCCATTGCAACTGGATCCGCTTGAAGCCAACCTGCCTGAACCCAGCTACACCATCACAACACTCAAAACATTGCACCAACGCTACCCCAAGACACCGTTAGTATGGATTATGGGTTCAGACCAATTAAGTAACCTGCATACATGGCGCGATTGGCAAGACTTACTCAACTACGCGCACATCGCCGTCGCCCAACGCGCCAATCATCATGTAGCACCCGCTGAATTAATCGACCCGATACGTCAACTGTATGCAGAACACGTCACCAACGATCTGACTCAATGGCAAAGTAATTTGTGTGGTCATTTCATCCCCTTCACATTGCCCGCACTACAGATTTCATCCAGCGCGATTCGCGCCGAGCTTCAACGCGGCACAGACCCAGCTCAACTGTCGACACTGCCTCCTACCGTCGCCCACTATATCTCAACACATCATTTATATCAGGACGTTCTATGACCGCTTTATTGTGGACCATCGCCGCTTACCTCATCGGCTCAATTTCATTCGCCATTGTATTATCCAAATTATTTGGCATGGATGATCCACGCAGCTACGGCTCCAACAACCCCGGCGCAACCAACATGCTGCGTTCAGGTCGAAAAAACGTGGCCTTACTCACGCTGCTTGGTGATGCACTAAAAGGATTTTTACCCGTTTTCCTAGCCAAGCAATTCACCGATTTGCCTGAAGCCCCCCTCAGCGCAATTGCGCTCGCGGCATTTATTGGTCATCTCTATCCGATCTTTTTTCAGTTCAAAGGCGGTAAAGGTGTTGCGACCTTTCTGGGTGCAATCCTCGCCTTATCGCCCTTAGCCGGTGCATTTACATTGGCCGCATGGTTGCTTGTTGCATTTGTAACTCGCTATTCATCCCTCGCCTCGCTCACCGCCAGCTTAACTGCACTATTGGTTCTGACTGCACTGTGGGGCTGGGGTAATTGGGTCATTTTTAGCATGGTTATGGTCGGCTTATTATTTTGGCGACACCGCGCCAACATCGCCAAACTCCGCTCCGGTAGTGAGTCAAAGCTCTTTAAAAAATCGTGATTTTTAGCACGCTCACTCTTATTGCGACGCAGCATCGAAAGTTCTATTTTTGTTCACATTTTGCTT
>JBIKPB010000149.1:0-4678 GCA_044357705.1 Formosimonas sp.
ACTTGAAAAACTCAAGTGGCGCTACTTTTTTAAAGGGCAAATACAAGCTCAGTTGACTGCCTTTTTTCAAACGAATAACAGCAACGATCATCAAGACGCACATCGCACCTCCCACCGCCACTGCCTTCATTAAGTCTCCCGCCAGCGCGGCATTTGCCATCCAATCCGCAGTGTCAGGCACAATACCAGCGGCTTTAGCGCGAGAAGAAACCCACAAGGCAATCAACCCTTGCCAAACCAATATGATCAACGCCGTCCACACGATGGTCATCGCCGCATTCCAACGAACATCATTTACAGGATGCGTCGGTGGACGGATTAAATCTTCATTCATTCTTTACATTCCTTTTTATAAACACATCAGGTAATTCTTACTAAGCAGCTTGCTTTCAAACTCAATGCAACCCAAAAAAACGGGTTTTGATTGCATTGCTCATCACGCATCCGATTTCAAAATTACGACACTGCGACGCGCCACTTGATTGATAGATTCGGATTCAGTGCTGCTTAAGACGTGATGCCATAACACATCTTCCGGCAAGGTCACCGACACATCATTTTGACCAGCATTCAACCAAACCAAGAGATCGCATTGATCACCGTGCAAACGCATGCCCAAAATCTGAGTATGATTGTGCCAATCATGCTCCGTCATAACACCGCCATCAACACGATACCAGTTGACGTTCTTCGGTGTTAAAAAATCCTCTTGACGCAACAGTGGAAACTCCAAACGCAAGGCGGAAAGCTCAGCGACATAATCGATCAACGCTTGGTCTTTATTGACCCAATCAATCCAAGCGCTCGCGTTATTTTGTGCATACGAATTGTTGTTGCCGTGCTTGGTACGCCCCAACTCATCACCTGCGGTCAACATGGCCGTACCCTGTGACAAAAATAAGGTTGCCAACAAGGCACGTACGCCCCGTTTCCGCGCTTCGATGATGCGCTCATCATGCGTTTCACCTTCGATACCGTTGTTCCAACTGATGTTGTCATTACTGCCGTCGCGATTGTCTTCGCCGTTTGCCCAGTTGTGTTTTTCGTTGTACGAGACCAAATCGCGCATGCAAAAACCATCATGCGCCGCGATAAAGTTGACACTGGTGGTCGACCAGCGGAATGACGAAGCAAACACATCACTGGAGCCGGCCAAACGCGTCGCCAAGGATGCCACGGAGCCGTTGCCTTGCCAAAAACGGCGCACATCATCACGGTAATGGTCGTTCCACTCCATCCACGGCGCACCGAAGTGACCGAGTTGATAACCACCAAAACCAATGTCCCACGGCTCGGCGATCAACAGTACTTTATTCAATACAGGATCTTGACGAATTGCGGCGAGCAGCGGTGCATCACGATCAAAGCCACTTTTCAAACGCCCCAAAACCGGCGCTAGGTCAAAGCGAAATCCCGCAATCCCCGCTGCCTGAACCCAGTAGCGCAAACTGTCCATGACCAACTGCACCACGCCACTTTCCATACACGCCAGCGTGTTGCCGCAACCAGTATCATTGACCAAATTAAACCGGTCATCATGCAAATAATAATAGCGATTGTCCAAGCCACGCATCGACAGAGTGGGACCAAACGCATCACTCTCACCGGTATGGTTAAAAACCACATCCATAATCACTTGAATACCAACTTCGCGCAATGCCGCGACCGTTTCGCGCAATTCATTAATGCCATTCGGACATAACTCTGGCTCCAACGCCATCATCGCAATCGGGTTGTAACCCCATGCGTTATACAAACCGATTTTATCAAGGTGACGTTCATTGATCCACGCAGTGATCGGCATCAACTCCAGCGTATCAACGCCAATTTTAAGCAAATGCTCAATGATGCACGGCTCGCGCAACGCTGCTACCGTACCGCGCAACTGTGCCGGCACATCTGGATGCAACATCGTCAGCGAGCGAACAGACGCTTCGTAGATCAGCCGTGGTAAACGCGCAATCACCGACAAATCGGTTTTGATTGGCTCACGCCGCAGTACCGCTTTGGGCACAAAATCTTTAGTTTCAACACCCAAATTTCGGCAGCACAAGGCGTCATCGTAAATCAAAGAATGATTGAGCTCTTTCGCATACGGATCAACCAGTAATTTGGCGATATCGTAAAAAATTCCCTGCTCCGGAATGAAGTCACCTTCGGCGCGCAAGCCGTAACACAAGCCGCGCTCGGGAATCTTGAGACCATCGATGCGCCCATGGTGCAACTGACCGGTACGCGCCGGTAACTTCAAGCACGCGGTTTCGTTATTATGCTCATCAAAAATGCAGAAAAAAATGCTGCGCGCACTCGGTGCCAAAACCGCGATATTAATAGCATCGGCAACACCTTTGATAAAAGACACGCCCAAGTAATGCGTATCTCCTTTAGAGATGACTAAGTCGTTCATGTGTTCAATCAATATGGCTAAAATGCAGTTCTGTTATTCGACTCGATGATCAAGTGATCACACTCGGTTCACTGCGACCGGTTTTCAACTCGATTTGTGACAGCTCACGCGACAAGGCAATCAATTCAGCCAACGCTTGTTGCGTTTCTTGTCCATGATGTGCCGGATCGCTCTCAAAACGCTCGATATAAATGCGAATCGTCGCACCCGCAGTACCCGTGCCAGATAGTCGATAAACAATGCGTGAGCCATTGTCAAACACAATGCGCAAACCTTGGCTGTTTGACACGCTGCCGTCGATCGGGTCGTGATAACTAAAATCATCTGCCGCCGCAACTTTGAAACTGCCAACTTTTTGCCCGACCAACGTCGGAATCAACGCTTTGATATGGTTCATCAGATCATTTGCCGCAGCAGCATCAACCTCTTCATAATCATGACGCGTGTAATAATTTTGACCGTAAGTCGACCAGTGCGCTTTCATGATTTCGACCACACTCATTTTGCGTTTAGCGAGAATCGACAACCATAACAAAACCGCCCAAATGCCGTCTTTTTCACGGATGTGATCCGACCCCGTACCGGCTGACTCTTCACCACACAAAGTGATTTTGCCCGAATCGAGCAAGTTGCCAAAGAACTTCCAGCCAGTCGGCGTTTCAAAACAGGGGATGTCGAGTTTTTCAGCCACACGATCGACCGCACCGCTGGTCGGCATCGAACGCGCCACGCCGGCCAAACCAGCAGCATACGCTGGTGCACAAGTGGCATTCGCCGCTAATACCGCCAGTGAATCCGAAGGCGGGACAAACATATTTCGCCCGATGATGAGATTGCGATCACCATCGCCATCTGATGCCGCACCAAAGTCAGGCGCATGATGGCCACTCATTTCTGTTTTAAGCGGTGCGACTTCACCTTCTTTAAAGTGACAGTTTTGATCGATCGACTCACTCATCATTAAATCGTACAAATCTTTAGCATGGACCAAATTTGGGTCGGGATGATGACCTGCAAAGTCAGGTGATGGCGTGCCATTCATAACACTGCCTTTGGCTGCGCCCAGCGTGTCTTCAAAAATCACGTGTGCGTAAGGCCCTGTCACAGCACTCATCGCATCAAACTTCATCGTGAAGCCCGATTGAAACAATGCGCGCAACGCATCAAAATCAAATAATTGCTCCATTAGCTCCTGATAATCCGCGACCGAATCAATCACTTCAACCATCATATCAGCGACGGCATAAGTGCCTTTTTGCGTGACATCAACTTCCGCCGCTTCGACTGTGTCGTAGCTGGTGATGGTTGTGGTGTACGCATAAATGCCATCGGTAATTTTTTCAGGTGCAGGACCGCCGTTTTCGCCATTGAATTTAATACCAAAGTCGCCATCAGGTCCACCTGAATTGTGTGAAGCGGACAAAATAATGCCACCAAAGGCTTTGTGCTTACGAATCACGCACGAAGCAGCAGGTGTCGACAAGATGCCGTTTTGACCGACCAGAACACGTGCAAAACCTTGCGCTGCAGCCATTTTTAAAATAATTTGCGTCGCTTCGAGATTGAAATATCGACCATCGCCGCCGAGCACTAAAGTTTTACCGAAAAAACCTTCAGCTGGCTTGACTGCCGCGAAAATCGACGCGACGAAGTTGGCAAGATAATTCGGCTGTTGAAAAACCGTGACTTTTTTACGCAAACCACTCGTACCCGGTTTTTGACCTTCGAATGGCGTGGTCATGACGGTTTGAATGTTCATATCGAACCCCTCAAATCTTTTTAATGTTGCTCAAAATCTCAATGCTGTGCTTGGGCTTATCTGATGTCGCCGCAAAAACAGTTTGTTACCAACTTATCTTTACGGCATTTTTTAAACCGGGTTATTTTCATCAAAAAAACGACAATCCAATGCAAACTCGCGCGTCAAATATTCACCTAAAGCCTGTACGCCATAACGCTCGGTGGCATGATGACCGCAAGCCAAATAATTGATGCCGAGCTCACCCGCTTCGTGAAACGTGCGCTCGGAAATTTCACCTGAAAGATAAGTGTTCGCACCGCATGCTGCCGCATCGGCAATGAATCCTTGTGCCGCACCCGTACACCAAGCGATTTTGCCGACAGGCGCATCGGGCGAACCGATCAGCTGTGGCATACGCCCTAAAACCTGCTCGATTTTCAACGCCAACTCGCCCAAAGTTTGACAATCGCTACTGCCTTGCCAAACCAGATCTTGCATGGGCAATTGTCCTTCTGCCGTGAAACCCAAGC
>JBIKPB010000184.1:0-3746 GCA_044357705.1 Formosimonas sp.
GTGGCCGATGGATAAGCCCGATGTACCGCCTGAGAATCGACCGTCTGTTAACAATGCGCAGGCTTTGCCCAAGCCTTTTGATTTGATGTAGCTGGTTGGGTAGAGCATTTCTTGCATACCGGGGCCGCCGCGTGGGCCTTCGTAACGGACGATGACGACGTCGCCTGCTTGCACGCGGTCGTTGAGGATGTCGTCGACGGCTTGCTCTTGCGATTCGGTGACGTGGGCTTTGCCGCTGAATACGTGGATGGATTCATCCACGCCTGAGGTTTTGACCACGCAGCCGTTTTCGGCGATGTTGCCGAACAGTACAGCGAGGCCGCCCTCAAGAGAGTAGGCGTTCTCCAGTGAGCGGATGCAGCCCTCTTTGCGGTCGTCATCAACCGAATCCCAACGGGTTTTCTGAGAGAATGCGGTTTGCGTGGGGATACCTGCGGGACCTGCGCGGAAGAACGTGTGGACTGCTTCGTCTTTGGTCAATGTGATGTCCCATTTCGCCAATGCCTCAGACATGCTCGCGCTGTGTACGGTCGGTGAATCGTTGTGCAGCAAGCCTGCGCGGGAGAGTTCGCCCAAGATGCCGAATACGCCGCCTGCGCGGTGCACGTCTTCCATGTGGTATTTCGGTGTGTTTGGCGCAACTTTGCACAGTTGCGGGACTTTGCGTGAGAGTTGGTCGATGGTGCTTAAGTCGAATGGGATTTCGGCCTCTTGCGCGGCGGCGAGCAGGTGCAAAATGGTGTTGGTCGAACCGCCCATGGCGATGTCGAGTGCCATAGCGTTCTCAAACGCTTTGAAGTTGGCGATGCTGCGTGGCAGCACAGACTCGTCATCTTGCTCGTAGTATTTTTTGCACAATTCAACGATGGTGCGGCCAGCGGTGAGGAATAATTGCTCGCGGTCGGCGTGGGTGGCCAGCGTTGAGCCATTACCGGGTAAGCTCAAACCAAGCGCTTCGGTCAAGCAATTCATCGAGTTCGCCGTAAACATACCCGAGCATGAGCCGCAGGTGGGGCACGCGCTGCGTTCGACTTCGGCAATAGTAGCATCATCGATGCTACTGTCGACCGCCATGACCATCGCATCGACCAAATCAATTTTGTGGATTTTGCCGCCAATCACGCCGAGGCGGGTTTTGCCTGCTTCCATTGGGCCGCCTGAGACAAAAATCACGGGGATGTTGAGGCGCAAGGCCGCGTTGAGCATACCCGGTGTGATTTTGTCGCAGTTGCTGATGCACACGAGCGCATCGGCGCAGTGCGCGTTGACCATGTACTCGACCGAATCAGCGATCAAGTCGCGGCTGGGCAATGAGTAGAGCATACCGTCGTGCCCCATCGCGATACCGTCATCCACGGCGATGGTGTTGAATTCTTTTGCCACGCCGCCTGCACGCTCAATCTCACGCGCGACCAGCTGCCCCATGTCTTTGAGGTGAACGTGACCGGGCACGAACTGGGTGAATGAGTTGGCGATTGCGATAATCGGTTTGCTGAAGTCATCATCCTTCATGCCCGTAGCGCGCCAGAGTGCGCGTGCGCCTGCCATGTTGCGGCCTGATGTCGAGGTTTTTGAACGGTAATTGGGCATGGTGTGTCCTTGGTGAATGGGTGAAAATGGGTAAATGTGGTTCTTGCTCGAATCCGAAACTTTAGTATGCGCTCCTTGCCCACTTGTGGGCGAGGAGCTAAGTTTTTCAATTATACGCGCCTATTATAAATAGTTCGACACCACGTTAACAATCGCTGCGCCGTAGTTTTCGAGCTTTTTCTCGCCGATGCCTGACAGCCCTTTGAGCTGTGAGAGGCGGGCGGGTTTTTCGATGGCGATTTCGCGCAGCGTTGTGTCGTGAAAAATCACATACGCAGGTACGTTGTGCGCCCGCGCGGTCTCAAAGCGCCAGACGCGCAGCGCGTCGAAAATGGATTTTTCAAGGTCAGACAGGTTGGCATCTGCAATATTTGCCTCGCGGACTTTCGAGGTTTTGTGCTTGGCGGGTTTGACGTATTGGCGGATGCGCACGCGCGCTTCGCCTTTGAGCACGGGGCGGGCTTCGTCGGTCAGCTTGAGCGCGTTGTATTGGTCAAAATCGACAAAGAGCAGGTTTTGCGCAATCGCTTGGCGAATCACCGCGCGCCACTCGGCTTCTGACACATCTTTGCCTATCGCAAAGGTCGATAAGTCAGCGTGGCGAAATTGCTCGACGCGCTCGGTAGCATGCCCGCGCAACACATCAATCACATGCGTCGCGGCGAATCGTTGCCCGACGCGATATACGCACGACAGGAGCTTTTGCAAAAGCTCCGTGCCGTCGATGGATTGAGGCGGATGAAGGCACGTATCGCAGTTGCCGCAAGCGTCAGAAGCTTGGTCAAAATACGCGAGTAAATGCACGCGGCGGCAAGTCAATGTTTCACACAAACTGAGCATCGCATCGAGCTTGCCGTTTTGCACGCGCTTGAATTCGTCCGAACCTTCTGATTCGCTGATCATTCGTCGTTGCTGCACCACGTCTTGCAAGCCATAAGCCATCCACGCATTGGATGGCTCGCCATCACGTCCCGCGCGGCCGGTTTCTTGATAATAGCCTTCCATGCTTTTCGGTAAATCCAGATGCGCGACAAAACGCACATTTGGCTTGTCGATACCCATGCCAAACGCAATCGTCGCGACCATGACGATGTTGTCGGCGCGCAAAAACCGCGCCTGATTGGCTTGTCGCGTTTCTAAATCAAGCCCCGCGTGGTAGGGCAGCGCGTCGATGCCGTTTTGGGTCAAAAACTGCGCGGTTTCCTCAACTTTTTTGCGTGACAAGCAATAAATAATGCCAACATCACCCGCGTGTTGGGTTTTGATAAAGTTGAATAGTTGCAGCCGCGCATTGGCTTTCTCGACAATCGTATAGCGAATATTGGGTCGATCAAACGATGAGACAAACGTGCGCGCTTGCTCCAACTGCAAACGCAAGATCATTTCGGTGCGCGTTTGCGCATCAGCCGTCGCGGTCAGCGCAATGCGCGGTACTTTGGGGAATAGCTCGTGCAGCACCGACAACTTAATATACTCAGGGCGGAAATCATGCCCCCATTGCGACACGCAATGCGCCTCGTCAATCGCAAACAAAGCGATTTTGCTGGATTGGAGCAACTCTAAACAACGCGGCATCAGCAAACGTTCGGGCGCGACATACAATAAATCAAGTTCACCACGGCGTACCGCTTGCTCAACTTCGTAAGACTCTTCCCGACTTTGGGTCGAGTTCAAAAAAGCTGCGCGCACGCCGAGTTCTTTCAACGTATCAACCTGATCCTGCATCAAGGCAATCAACGGCGAGACCACCACGCCCACGCCATCACGCACCAACGCCGGAATCTGATAACACAGCGATTTACCCGCACCTGTCGGCATCAAAACCAGCGCATCGCCGCCATTGATGACCTGCTCGACGATCACCCCTTGCTCACCGCGAAAATCTGGGTAACCAAAGGTGGATTGCAGGATGGATAGGGCTGTAGGCGAGTTGGGCATGAGTTGGGTAAAAATGTCGGCGAAAGCCGTCATGATAGCAGCGTGAGCCTGTAAAATGTCGTGTTTGGCAATCAGCTGAGCGTTCACTTATCAGTAATTGTGATGTTTCAGTCTTATTTTGCCTATAACTAAATTTTTTGCCGGCTCCCCGCGAAAAATTTCTAAATTTAAACTCCAAAAAAGTAGGGGTTTAGTTTTTTGGAATGGTGTCTATGAAT